>QJWD01000260.1 GCA_003235465.1 Nitrospirota bacterium
TTCACGAACTCGGCGATTTTCGGGTCTTCCAGGGAGCGGGTTTTGAGTTCGTCTTCGCTGATGCCCGCGTCGACGGTGATCTTCTGTCTCACCTTACCATTGACCTGAATGACAATCAACAGCTCGTCGGCGGCGAGCAGCGCCTCGTTGTGCCCGGGCCACGGGGCGCTTGCCGCGCGCCCGAGGTGTGCGCCCATTTCGGCGGAGATGTGCGGGGCGAAGGGGGCGAGCAGGATGATGGCGGCCTCGAGCGCCTCGCGGACGGCGTGGGTCGCGCCGGGCCGGGTCTTGATTTCCTGCCAGCCGTCGCGCAGGGTGTAGAGCTGGTTGACGAGTTCCATGATGGCGGCGATGGCGGTGTTGAACTGCATGCGCGTCTCGATGTCGTCGGTGACTCGCTTGATGGTGATGTGCGTCCGCCGCCTGAGGTCGGCCAGTTCGCGGGACAGCGGCTGGCTTTCGTCGGGCATGCCGGCCTTTTGAATGTCGCCATGAAATTCGTGAAAGATGCGCCAGACCCGCTTGAGGAAACGGAAGCAGCCTTCGACGCCCTGGTCGCTCCACTCCAGGTCCTTGACCGGCGGCGCGGCGAACAGGATGAACAGGCGCGCGGTGTCGGCGCCGTAGGTGTTGATGATCTCATCCGGGTCGACGACGTTGCCCCTGGATTTGGACATCTTCGCGCCGTCCTTGATCACCATGCCCTGGGTGAGGAGGTGGGCGAAGGGTTCGGCGGGCGCGATCAGGCCGAGGTCGCGAAAAACGTGGTGAAAGAAGCGAGCGTAGAGCAAGTGCAGGATGGCGTGCTCGATGCCGCCGATGTACTGGTCCACCGGCATCCAGTAGTCGACCTCTTCGCGCGCGAAGGGCAGCGCTTCGTTCCTCGGCGAGGTGAAGCGGTCGAAATACCAGGATGAGCAGACGAAGGTGTCGAGGGTGTCGGTCTCGCGGCGGGCGGGGCCCTTGCACTTCGGACACGCGGTGCTCTTGAACTCCGGGCGGTCGGCAAGCGGCGAGCGGCCCTTTTCGCCAAGCTCCGCATCGAGCGGCAGGATCACCGGCAGCTCCTCGTCGGGCACCGGCACGATGCCGCAGGCCTGGCAGTGGACGACGGGGATGGGCGTTCCCCAGTAGCGCTGGCGCGAGACGCCCCAGTCGCGCAGGCGGTAGTTGATGGCGGCCTGGCCGATGTTTTTCTCCACCAAGTGTTCGATGACTCTGCCGCGCGCCTCATCGCCCACGAGGCCGTTGAATTCGCCCGAATGGATCATGGCGCCGTCGCCGGTGAAGGCGCGGCCGGGCTCCTGGGCCTCGCCCGCAGGCGGTTCGATCACCTGCGTGATGGGCAGCTTGTACTTGCTGGCGAAGTCGTGATCGCGCTGGTCGTGCGCGGGCACCGACATGATCGCCCCGGTGCCGTAGTCCATGAGGACGAAGTTCGCCGTCCACACCGGGATGGCCTTGCCGGTGAGCGGGTTGATGGCGTGCTTGCCGGTGAAGACGCCTTCCTTCTCGGCGGATTCGCTGGTGCGCGCTATTTTGTCCTGCTTGGCGACGCGGGCGAGAAAGGCGTCGATTTCTTTTTCCTGGGTGGTGCCACGGGAGAGCTTGACGGTGAGCGGGTGCTCCGGCGCGAGCACCATGAAGGTGGCGCCGAACAGCGTGTCGGGCCTCGTCGTGAAGATGCGCAGGGTTTTGCCGGGCTTATCTTCCAGGGCAAAATCCACCTCCGCGCCGAGGCTTTTGCCGATCCAGTTCCTCTGCATGGTGAGCACCTGTTCCGGCCAGCTGCCGGAGAGGGTGCCGAGGCCTTCGAGCAGGCTGTCGGCGTAGGCGGTGATTTTGAGGAACCAGCCCTCCTGCTGTTTTTGCAGCACCTCGCCGTCGCAGCGCCAGCAGCGGTCGTCCACCACCTGCTCGTTGGCGAGCACCGTCTGGCAGGCTTCGCACCAGTTGACGGTGGCGTTTTTCCGGTAGACCAAGCCCTTCTCCATGAAGCGCAGGAAGCACCACTGGTTCCAGCGGTAATATTCCGGCCGGCAGGTGGCGATCTCGCGGTCCCAGTCGTAGCTGAAGCCCAGGCGCTTGATCTGCTTACGCATGGTGCGGATGTTTTCGAAGGTCCAGGTTGCGGGGTGGGAGCGGTTTTTGATCGCCGCGTTTTCCGCCGGCATGCCGAAGGCGTCCCAACCCAGGGGGTGCAGCACGTTCAGGCCCCGCATGCGCTTGAAGCGGGCGAGCGCATCGCCGATGGCGTAGTTTCGCACATGGCCCATGTGAATGCGGCCGGAGGGGTAGGGGAACATCTCGAGCAGGTAATATTTTTGCCGCGTGTCGTCCGGCTCCACCTTGAAGGCCCGGGTTTCCTCCCAGGTCCGCTGCCATTTCTCCTCGATGGCCTTGAAATCGTATTTCTGCATCTTGTGAAGGTCTCCTTGTATATAAGAAAGCCATAGTAGCTAAATTGTCGGAAATAATCCAGCCCGCCCGCCGCTGGAAAAAACAGCCGGCCCCGGTTCACGACGCCGACTTTTCAGTTCATGCCCCTTAAGCCTGGTTTATAATGTTCGGCATGACGGAACTCACCGGGGTCATGGCGGCGGTTTTCACATTATATATTTTGCTCATGGTGGGCATCGGCGTCGTCACCTCGCGCGCCACCCGCTCCCCCGCCGATTTTTTTCTCGCCGACAGGTCGCTCAAGGCCTGGGTCACGGCGATCTCCTCCACCGCCAGTTCGGAAAGCGCGTGGGCGGTGCTTGGCACCGTGGGCCTCGCCTACAAGGAGGGCCTGTCGTCGATCTGGTTTTTGCCCGGCTGCCTGCTCGGCTACCTGGTCAACTGGCTGTTCATCGCCGAGCGCCTGCGCCGCCATTCGGCGGAGGAAAACGCCCTCACCCTGCCGGATTACCTGGAATCGCACTTCAAGGACTCGAGCCACGTGATCCGGCTGATCTCGGTGGTGATCATTTTCGCCTGCATGATGGCCTACGTCGCGGCGCAGTTCACCGCCATCGGCAAAACCTTCGACGCCATTTTCGGCATCCCGCACGCGCTGAGCATCTCGGTGGGGGGCGGCATCGTGATCCTCTACACCATGCTCGGCGGTTTTCGGGCGGTGGCGTGGACGGATTTTGTCCAGGGTCTCATCATGGTGGCGGGGCTTGTGCTGCTCGCCGGGGTGGCGTTTTTCTCCTTCGGCGGCGCATCGGAGATGGTGCATGAAGCGCGAACGGCCGACCCCGCGGCGCTCGAATGGATGGGGGGCAAGACGCCGATGGTCTTTCTCGGCTCGGTGGTGGGGCTGCTCGGCATCGGCCTCGGCTACCCCGGCCAGCCGCATGTGGTCACCCGTTACATGGCGGCGAAGGACACCGCCACCATCGAGCGCGGGCTCTGGATCGCCATGGGCTGGGGCCTTTGCATCTACAGTTCCGCGATCCTCCTCGGCCTGTCGGGCAAGGCGCTGTTTCCCGGCCTGGAAGACCCCGAGCACCTGTTCCCGCGGGCGGCCGAGGCCCTGCTTCCGCCGCTGGTCGCCGCGGTGGTGCTTACGGGGGTGCTGGCGGCCATCATGTCGACGGTTTCAGCGCAGATCATCGTCGCCGCCTCGGCGGTGGTGCACGATATTTACAGCCGCATGCTGAAGCGGGACCTCTCGAACCGGCAGGTGCTCGTCATCTCGCGGGCGACGGTGCTCGTTCTTGGCCTCGGCGCCATGCTGATCGCGCTTGGCAAGACGCGGGTGATCTTCTGGTTCGTCCTGTTCGCCTGGTCGGGGCTGGGGGCGAGCTTCGGCCCGCTCATCCTGTTCACCCTGTATTCCAGGCGGGTCACGAGAACCGGCGCTATCGCCGGCATGCTGACGGGTTTCGCGGTCACGCTGCTGTGGAAAATCAGCGGCCTCTCCGAGTCGGTGATTTATGAACTGGTCCCAGCTTTCATCCTATCCGCCGCTGTCATCTGGTACTTCCGCCGGCCCGTGGAGGCAGGTTCAGGGTGAACCGGCTTTTCATCTCGCGCCCAACTTATGAAAACGCGCAGCCCTGCTTGAAGCGCCTTTCGGCCACGCCTGACCACAGCCTTTAGATTGGAAAACCCGCTAAAATGTTACCATCCAGTTGGTAGGTATGTGTGAGAATCAACTTTAGAGGGACTATGAAAAATATATATGCTATGATGATATCAACCAACTGGTAGGTAAAAAATGCCAAAACCTGACACCAAAGGAAAAATTCTTGACGCCGCCCAGGACAGCATTCAGCGGGTGGGTGCAAACGCAATGAGTTATCAGGATATCAGCGAGGCGGTGGGCATTCAGAAGGCGAGCATCCATTACCATTTCCCGACCAAGGAGAAGCTCATCGAGGCGCTCATCGAACGTTACAGCGAGCGGTTTTTCAGCCTGGTTCAATCCATCGTCGATTCTGAACTGAGCCCGGAGACGAAGCTGCGCCGCTACGGCCTCCTGTTTGAGACGATGCTTTCCGAGGGCGAGCGGGGAAAGGTTTGTTTATGCGGGATTCTCGGCGCCGAGCTTGGCACCCTGGGGCCCGTTGCGGCGGACAACATCCGGCGCTTTTTCAAGGAAAATGAAAAGCGGCTGGCCGAGATCCTGGACGAGGGGCGGGAGCAGAATGTGTTCAAATTCGAGGGCGACAGCCGCTCGATGGCGATCCTGGTCTTTTGCCTTCTGGAAGGGGCCATGCTGGTGGTGCGCGCCGATGAGGGCACGCAGCGCTACAGCGCCATCATGCGGCAGATGATCCGGCTTGTCAGCCCATGATTTATATCTGTTTTAGCCTATCTATTACTTGGTAGATATATTTTAATTAAATTTGTTCCTGGGATGAAATTATTAGTCACGTTCTGAGCCGGAAGTGAGGCGGGTGTGAATGGCCGGTACAAGGGGATGAGGATTGCCCGGGGGGTTGCGGCCTGCCTGTTTATTCTGGCCGTGGCCTGCAAAGGCCCGGTGGCCGACGGCGCGAGGGAATTTCGCATGCCCATCGCCGCCGAGCCGCCCACCCTGGACTGGACGCTAGCGACAGACAGCGTGTCGGTGACCCTCCTCACCAACCTGATGGAGGGCCTCACCCAGTATAACGCCACGCTCGAGCCGGAGCCGGCGGTGGCGAAGGAGTGGAAATTTTCCGCCGATGGCCGGACCATCACCTACTACCTGCGTGATGATGTGTTCTGGAGCGACGGCCGCCGGGTCACCGCCCGGGATTTTGAATACGCCTGGAAGCGCCTGCTGAACCCCGCCACCGCGGCGCAGTACGCCTATTTTCTCTTCGATATCGAAAACGCCTATGAATACAATGCGGGGAAGTTGACTGACCCGTCGCAGGTGGGGGTTCGCGCCCTCGCCGACGATGTTCTTGAGGTCCGCCTCAAGCGGGCGGTGGTGTATTTCCCGAGCATCACCACCTTCATGGTGACTTACCCGCAGCGCGAGGACATCCTCACCCGTTACGGTGACCGCTGGACCGATCCGGACAAGATCGTCACCAACGGCGCGTTCACGCTTAGCGAATGGCGGCACGAGTACAAGCTGGTGCTCGTCGCCAACCCGCGCCATTTCGAGGGCCCCCCGGCCATCGACCGCGTCACCTTCTACGTCGTGCCGGAAAAAACCACCGCCCTCACCCTGTACGAAACCGGCGAGCTCGACCGGGTTGAACTGCCGCCGGTGGCGATTCCGCATTACCGGAAGAGCCCGGAGTACGCCCATATCCCGCAGCTTCGCGGCTATTATTACGGGTTCAATATCACCAAACCGCCGTTCGACGACGTCAGGGTGCGGCGCGCCTTCTCCCACGCCATAGACCGCTCGCGCATACCCGTCATCCTGAAGGGCGGCGAGATCCCGGCTTCGTCATGGATTCCCGAGGGCATGTTCGCCCACAACGCGGCCATCGGCCTCAAGTTCGACCCCGAAAAGGCCCGCCGCCTGCTCGCCGAGGCGGGTTATCCCGAAGGGCGCGGCCTGCCGCCGGTGTCGGCGGTGTACAACACTGGCAGCGTCAACCCCCTCGTCGCCGAGTTCCTGCAGGCCGAATGGAAGAAGAACCTTGGCGTGGCGGTGGAAATCGACAGCCAGGAGTGGAAGGTGTTTCTAAGCCGCCTGCAGGTGGACCCGCCGCAACTGTTCCGCCTCGGCTGGGGGGCGGATTTCCCCGATCCAGACAACTTCATGAACCTGTTTCTCTCCACCAGCGGCAACAACCACCTGCATTTCCAGAACCCGCGCTACGACGAGCTGGTAAACCGGGGACCCGAGGTGGACGACCCCAAAAAGCGGCAGGCCATCTACGACGAGGCGCAGCGCATCCTAACCGAGGACGAGGCGGCGATCATCCCGCTGTTTTTCTCGGCGCAGAACCTGCTCATCAAACCGCATGTCGAGGGCCTGGAAGCCAACGCCATGGAACTGCTTTACCTGAAGCGGGCGCGGGTGAGCCGAGGCGGCTAGCCCGAGGCGTGAGGGGAGGGCCGAGCGCGGAGGGAGAGAGGAAAAACTATCGAAGCGCAAAAAAAAAAATGCCCCGCTTGGGCAAGCGAGGCATTCTCTTTTAACAGGTTAATCCTTGAAGCGCAGAAGAAACTAGTTGTAAGCGGCGGTCACCGCGACGGCGCCGTTGTAGACGCCGACCGCCTGGCCCGCGCCGACGGTCAGGGTGCCGCCGATGCCCACCAGCTGCGTCTGGGGTCCACTCGCGAAGGCGAAGCCGCAGGGTGCGGGTTGGCTCGCGCCGCCGTCGGCGGTGCAGGTGAGGTTGCTGAGCGTCATGGTGGCTCCGCCCGTTTCTGTGGGGGTGGTGAGAACGGTCACCGTGACCAGTACATTATTCGGGCCGGTGCCGGAGACATCGACGGTTCCGCGCGCGTCGGTTCCGAACAGGACCGGCCCGGTGGTGGTCGCTGCGGTGACGCCGTCGGGGTTGACCACGATGTCGCCGCCGGTTCCGGGAACGAACGTGCCGAAGTTCAAATTATCGACCGGAGTGACGGAGATCGCTTCCAGGACCTCCGCCTGCACAGGAAGATTCGCCGTCTGCGCGCTGGCTACCGACGAAAACCCAAAAACCGCTGCAAAAACAGACACACCTGCCCACACCAACAGTTTCTTCTGCCACATAATCGCTTTCTCCTTTTTGATCCCTAGTGCGGCCCCATGCCGCGTTAATAAACGATCCTTTCGCTACAAGATTATAATTAATTGCCCATATTAATGATATATGGACAATTAATTAATAATTTTTCCATGAATATT
>QJWD01000175.1 GCA_003235465.1 Nitrospirota bacterium
GCCGGTATGGCTTTGGCCCCTTTTGCTGGCGCTCATGGTATTTTTACTGGCGGGCCCCGGTCTCGCCGAAGAGCCCGGCGAAGTGCTCTTCCCGGCGGGGGAATTCCTGATGGGCAGCGACGGGCCCGAGAGCCGGGCGGATGAAAAGCCCGTCCACCGGGTGCGCTTGGATGCGTTTTACCTCGACCGCTACGAGGTTTCGGGAAAGGATTTCGAGGCCTACCTTGCCGCCCACCCGAAAGAGCACCCGACCATCACCGGATGGTGGGACCGCAAGATCCGCCCCGACATGGCCGACCGGCCGGTGATAGGCCTGACCTGGCAACGCTGCCAGAACTACTGCGTAAGCCAGGGCAAGCGTCTGCCCACCGAAGCCGAGTGGGAGCGCGCGGCGGCGGGCCAGGAAGGCAGGCGCTACCCCTGGGGCGACCAGCCGCCCGACGCCACGCGCGCCAATTTCGGCCGCTGCTGTTTCATCATGAAGGGCGAAGTGCTGATCCCGGTGAACGAACCGGAGGGAGGCAAAAGCCCCGAGGGGGTGTACGGCCTGGCTGGAAACATTGCCGAATGGGTGTACGATTGGTATGATAAGGACTATTACAGCCAAAGCCCCGCCGACAATCCCACCGGTCCGGAAAAGGGCGAGCATCGCACCATCCGGGGCGGGGCCTGGAACAGCCTGCCGGGTTATCTGAGGTCTTCCGCAAGGTACGGTTTTGACGACGCCAAGGATTTTTACGGCATCGGGTGCCGCTGCGCCCGCACCGCCTTGCCACCCGCAAGCGATTAGGACGAATTATGGATGATCTGGACCAGAAGATCGACAGCATGCAACGCGAAAGACTGTACAGCCTGTTCGAGGAGAACTCGGTTCGCCTGGGCAAGATCAACATCCGCTACACGACGAAAAACCAGAAGCTGAGCCTCGAGCGGTTGAACGACGCCTACGCCTCCTTCGAGCGGATGATCCGCGCTATACCCAAGGAACTGCTGAACATCGAGAAGAAGGCCCGCATCAAGTACCAGGTGCCGTTCACGAAACACCGGCAGGAGCGCCTGCAGATTCATCTGAGCAACGAGATCGACCGCATCCTGAAAAAAATCGTCGGCGACTACCGCACCCAGTATGCGCCCTTCGGCCAGGCCGACGCGTTCGACCAAAAAGTCGAGAAGAGCCGCGCCGACGCGCTGGAGAACGTCAACCGGCATCTGGACAAGATCGCGGAGAGCCTGGGCAAGGAGGTTGGCGGCGGGGAGAAGGTCGAACCGGGGCGCATTCAGGAGCTCTACGGCATCGACGAACACACCCAGCTGCATCTGCAGATCATCGATCCGATACGCAAGATCCACGAGCAGTTGCACGACCTTAAGAAGGCGGGGTTCGACCCGTCGGCGCTGGAGCCCGTTCACAAGGGGATCGCCATCACCGCCAGCATCGGCAAGAAGGTCGAGGCCAGCTTGCCGCCCAGCCACATGGTGGCCGCGCGCAAGGAATGGAAAATGCACGTGGCGCGCGAGGCGCTGGATCTCAAGCAGTTCATCCTCTGCATCGAAGCGCTGGCGGGCCAACTCTTGTTGCCCGGGGAGGCGAGGAACCAGGAAGTGGTGACGAAGAACTGGAAGCGCATCGAAGAAACCCTTGCGGGCAAGGAAGAAGCGCCGAGCGTGTATGAACACATCGAGCCGTTTTACGCCCTGCTCGCGGATGGGACCCCAAAAAACTAAAGGAGCCGCTGTTCGAATGATGAGAAGACCAATGCTGGCCGGTTGCATGGCGCTTTTTACGGCTTTCCTCGCCACCGGGTGCGCGAACATTTACCTTGGGCCGCGCATCGCGCCGTTTGAGGAAAAGACCCTCGGCGGCAGGGGCGGCAACAAGATCCTGGTGGTCGACCTAGAAGGCATGATCGCCAACAAGGAGAAGCGCTCGCTCGCCGGCGGCGAAATTGCGCTGGGGATGGTGGATGAAGTGCGCGAGATGCTGGAGAAGGCCGGCGGCGACGACGAGATCCGCGCTTTGCTGCTGCGCGTTAACAGCCCCGGCGGCACGGTGACGGCGAGCGACATCATCCATCACCAGGTGCTTCGCTTCAAAGAGAAGCGGCGCGTGCCGGTTTACGTCTTGATCGAGGACCTGGCGGCCTCGGGCGGCTATTACATCGCCGTGGCGGGCGACCGCATCATCGCCCACCCGACCTCGCTCACCGGCAGCATCGGCGTGATCGCGCTCAAGCTCAACCTCAAGGAGCTGATGGACAAGGTGGGGGTGGACTTCGAGGTGGTGAAGTCCGGCGACAAGAAGGATTTCATGTCGCCGCTCCGTCCGCTCACCGACGAGGAGCGGCGGCTCTTTCAGGACACCATCGACCGGTTCCATGCGCGCTTTGTCGAGGTCGTCAGCCGGGGCCGCCCCGGCCTCGACGACGCGGCGGTGCGTGCCATCGCCGACGGCCGCGTGTACACCGCCACGCAGGCGCTGGACAATAAGATGATCGACCAGATCGGCTACCTCGATGACGCTATCGAAACCATGCGGAAGGACCTCAAGGTGGATGAGGTCAAGCTGGTGACGTACTTGAGGCCGGGCGAGTACCGGGGCCAGATCTATTCGCCGTCGTCCGGGCCGGCCACCGTCAACCTGCTTAACGTGGACCTCGGTCTCAACCTTGAGGCCGGTTCCCCTGAATTCCTGTATCTCTGGCTGCCCTGATCCGGCCACGGTATCGGCCTACCCATATTTCACCGAAAGCGTGTTCAAGGCGGCGCTTGCCTTGTATTTCAACGATATTGAAATTAGAATTGAATAAGGACCGGGCATGAGCCCGGCCGCGATCAAGGCGAGCGCATGGACGATCAACCGGTCAGAATCCTCATTGCCGACAGCGATGAAGACGACGTATTTCTCCTCAAGGATTTGATGCTTGAAGGCTGGCCCGGCCCCGCCCCCGAGGTGGATTGGGCCGCCACCGGCGAGCGCGCGCTCGACCTGCTCGCCAGCCATTCTTACTCCCTGTGTTTCTTCGATCTGAAAATCAACGGCACCGACGGGGCGGATCTCCTTGGCGAGGTGCGAAACCGCGGTTATAAAACGCCCGTGGTGTTCACCAGCGCGAAAAGCGGGGCGGGTCTCGCCGCCGCCAAAACAGCCGGCGCGGTCGATTGCCTGGTGAAGCAGGACCTGTCTCCCATGCGGCTCAGGCGTTCCATCGAAGGGGCCATCGGGCCGCTGCCTGATCGCGCGGCCCACGTTCCCGCGAAGGGCCTGGAGGACGGGGTGGCCAAGGCAGCGCAGCTCATCCGTTCCCTGGCCGACCACGGCGCCGGCATCACCGAGGCGCTGGCCATTTTGTGCCGCGCCATGGGCATGGAATCGGTGCATGTGTTTCAGCACATCGAGAGCCCGCCCTCAACCGCCATCCCCTGGTTTGCCTGGCGAAGGGAGGGGGAGTGTTTTGAAACCGGCGTGCCGGTGGACTATTCGCGCCTCGGGCTTGCCGACTGCCTGAAGGCGCTCGCTGAAAACCGCTGGGCGCGCGCGGGCGCGGAGCGGCTCTCAGATGAAGCGCGCCGCCATTTTGGCGGCGAGGATGTGAAAGCGCTGTCGCTTGTGCCCATCGTGCTCGACGACGCGTTCTGGGGCTTTCTCGCCTTTGGCGACCGGCAGGAGAAGAGGCGCTGGCCCGAGGAGCGAATCGAAAGCGTGCAGGCCCTGGCCGGTCGCCTGGGCAACGAGATCCGCCGCCACCGGGATGAAGTGGCGTTTCGTTCCATCGTCGACAGCACCGCCAGCCAGGTCGGCGACGATTTTTTCCGCTCTCTGGTCCGCCATCTGGCGCTGGCGCTGCCCGCCAACCACGTCTACGTGGCCGAGGTGGTCAACGCCCGGCACTCGCAGTGCAATATTCTCGCCGGCTGGGAGAGCGGCAAGTTTCTCAACCAGGTGACGTTCCGCGCCTCCAACAACCCATCCGAGGAAGTGATGGCGGGAATGATGAGCGTGCACGCCGATCATGTCCGCGAAACCTACCCGGGCGATCCTTTTCTCGCTCGCCTGGGGGCCGAGAGCTACGCGGGGGTGCCCTGTTTCGACGCGTCGTTCAAGGTGGTGGGGCTGTTGTTCGTCATCGACGACAAGCCGCTTCTGGACCAGCAGCGAACGCTGTCGATCCTCAAGGTGTTCGCCGCCCGCGCCGGGGCGGAGCTCGAGAGAAAGCGCGTCGAGGGCAAGATCCGCAACCTGGCGTATCACGATGCGCTCACCGGCCTGCCCAACCGCGTGCTCCTGAACGACCGGCTTGAAATGGCGCTGGCCAACTCGCGCCGCAACCAGAACAAACTGGCGATCCTGTTCGTCGATTTCGACGGCTTCAAGCGCATCAACGACACCCTCGGCCACGCGCTCGGCGACCAGCTGCTAAAGGGCGTGGCCGAGCGGCTGCGCCAGTGCCTGCGCAAGCAGGACACCGTCTCGCGGCTGGGCGGCGACGAGTTCGTGATACTGCTTCCCGAAGTGGGGGCGGCCGCCGACGCGGGGAATTTGGCGCGCAAGCTGCTCACCGTGGTGCGCGCGCCGTTCGACCTGGGAGGCAGGGAGGTGCGGATCACGCTTTCCATCGGCGTGGCGATTTATCCGCAGGATGGCGAGACGGCGAAGACGCTGCTCAAGCACGCCGACGAGGCGCTGTACCAGGCGAAGAGCAGGGGCAAGGACAGTTTCGCCTATTACGTGGCGGGCGAGGAAGGTGAGGACAATGGAAGCCCGGATTGAATCCGTCAACCTGTCGCTGCCCAGGCGGGTGACGCTCCCGGGCGGCCGCGTCATGCACACCGGGCTCTTCAAGGTGCCCGCCCCAGGACCTGTGTACCTGGATACCCTCGGCTTTCAGGGCGACGGCAGCGCCGACCCGGTTCACCACGGCGGGCCGGACAAGGCGGTGTGCGCCTATTCGGCGGACTATTTCGCCTTCTGGGAGAAGGTCACCGGCAGGCCGATCGCCTTCGGCGCTTTCGGCGAGAACCTGAGCCTTGGCGGCATCGGCGAGACCGGCGTCCACATCGGCGACGTTTTCCAGGCCGGCACGGCGCGGCTTGAGGTCAGCCAGCCGCGCCAGCCCTGCCACAAACTCAACAAGGTGTTCGATTTTCAGGAAATGGCCTGCCGCGTGCAGAAGACCGGGTTCAGCGGCTGGTATTTCCGCGTGCTGGAGCCGGGTTGGGTGACGGCGGGCGATACGCTTTTGCGCCTCGAAACCGGCGCCATCAGCGTTGAGAGCGCGAACGACCTGATGCACAAGAATAAAAAGGACCCGGCGCGGCTAAGCGCCATTCTCGCCGAGCCCGCGCTTTCGGCAAGCTGGCGCGCGACCTTCGAGAAACGCCTGGGTGCGCTTTCTTCCTCCGCCCCGGCGGTGGATCCGTGAGCGAGCCCGGGTTCGGCCGCGCGCACCCGGCCGCCGTGTGGGTTTCGTGGCTTAAAACCCATTTCGCGCCGGAAGGCATGGGCGAAGGCACCCTCCTCGCTTACCTGCATCATTTCGCGGACCTCGGTTTGTTCGAGGCAAGCGAAAGTGGTGAGTTATTGCTCTTTGCTGAGGCGGATGTCGGCGCGGTGGATGTTGTTCGGCGCGCCCTCGCCCAACAGGCGGACAAGCCCGGTGGTTTCGCGGTGAAGGCGTTCATCGGCCAAGGCGACTTCGACCTCGCGAGCGCCCTCAAGGAAGCTGAAGCCGTGGCGGGCGCGCCCAGGGAAACACGCGCCCCGGAGCCGGCGTCGGATCTCAGCAACCTGCAGATCGTCAAGAAGGTGGGTCGTCAGCTGAGGCCGTTTCTCGACCTGGAGAAGGCGGCGCTCGCCCTCCTCGCGGGACCTCTCACCACGAAGGCCGACGCGCAAAAGATATTTCATCACCTGCTGTCCCGCACGCAAATGAAGGCTCCCGCAAGAACCTGGGAGCAACTGAGCCGCAAGCGTCACCGCTAGTGTTCCAATAATCCCTTTCCCGAGGAAAACCCCCTTCATGGCCGAATCCGCATCGAAAAACAAACTGCACCTTGTGGTGGTTGGCTCCGGGCCCGGCGGTTACAGCGCGGCGTTTCTCGCCGCCGACCTGGGGCTCAGCGTGACCCTGGTTGCCGACGAGCCTGCAGCGGGCGGCGTGTGCCTGCATCGCGGCTGCATTCCGTCCAAGGCGCTTTTGCACGTGGCGCGGCTCATCCGCGAAACCCGCCTGAGCCGCGAATGGGGGCTTATGTTTCAGCCGCCCGAGGTGGACCTGGCGGCGCTTCTGGCATGGAAAGAGGCGACCGTCGGCAAAATGGCCAAGGGCCTGTCGACGCTGCTTAAGAAACGCGGCATCGAGGTGATCACCGGCAGGGCGTCGTTTCTCGACGCCAACACCCTGGCCGTGGGCGAGAACACCCGCGTCGCGTTTGACCGCTGCATTATCGCCACCGGTTCCAGGCCGGTGATGCCCGCCCTGTTCAAGGGCCAGGGCCCGGCGGTGTGGGATTCGACGCTGGCGCTCGATCTCAAGTCCATCCCGCGCCGTCTTTTGGTGGTGGGCGGCGGCTACATCGGCCTCGAGCTGGGCACGGTGTACTCGGCGCTCGGCAGCGAGATCACCGTCGTTGAAAAAACCGCGAGCCTGCTTGGCGGTGTCGATGCCGATCTGGTGCGGCCGCTCGCGGCCAGGCTCAGAACGGATTTCTCGGCGGTTCACCTGGAGACCGAAGTCACCCACGCCGAGCCCGCAGGCGGCGGCCTCGCGGTGCGCCTCAAGGGGCCGGAAGGGGAGAGGGACGAACAGTTCGACCGGGTGCTCGTTGCCGTCGGGCGAAAGCCCAATTCCGAGGCGCTTGGCCTCGAGGCTCTCGGCATCGGCCTGACCGGCTCTGGGTTCATCGAGACCGGCCTTCAGGGGCAAACGGCCTGCGAGGGCGTGTACGCCATCGGCGATGTGGCCGGCGGGGCGATGCTCGCGCACAAGGCGGCGCACGAGGGCCGCGCGGCGGTCGAACATATTCTCGGTAAGGCGGAACGCCAGGGCGCGCCTGTTTTGCCGGCGGTGGTGTTCACCGACCCGGAAATCGCCTGGTGCGGGCTTAGCGAAGGTGACGCGCTTAAGCAGGGGCGGGCGGTGACGGTGGCGCGCTTTCCCTGGGCGGCGTCGGGCCGGGCGCAGACACTGGGCCTTGGCGAGGGGGTTTCCAAGTGGGTGGTGGATAAAGACAGCGAGCGGGTGCTGGGAGCGGGGGTGGTGGG
>QJWD01000392.1 GCA_003235465.1 Nitrospirota bacterium
GAGGTGAAATTCAGGACCCCGGCTACGGGCGGAGGAGGGAAGCGGCTTTCATCATCGCCGTGCAGTGCACGGTGGCGGGCGGCACCTGCTTTTGCGTGTCCATGAACACCGGGCCGAAAGCGGCGTCCGGTTTCGACATCGCGCTCACCGAGCTCGTCGACCCCGGCCGGCACGTGTTCGTGATGGAGGCGGGCTCGCCCCGCGGCCGGGAAATCCTGGCCGCCCTCAAGCCGCGCGCGGCGGAAGAAAGCGAAGTGGCCGAAGCCGAAACGCGCATTCAACGGGCCGCCGGGCAAATGGGGCGCACCCTCGACACCCGGGGCGTCAAGGAACTGCTCACCGGAAACCCGGAGCACCCGCGCTGGGCGGAAGTGGCCAGCCGCTGCCTGTCCTGCGCCAACTGCACCATGGTGTGCCCGACCTGCTTCTGCTCGACGGTGGAGGACGTGACCGATTTGAGCGGCGACCATGCCGAACGCTGGCAGAAGCAGGACTCCTGCTTCACCATGGATTTTTCCTATCTGCACGTCGGCAGCGTGCGCGCCTCCACCCGCTCGCGCTACCGGCAGTGGCTGACGCACAAGCTCGCCACCTGGATCGACCAGTTCGGCATCTCCGGCTGCACCGGCTGCGGCCGCTGCATCACCTGGTGCCCGGTGGCCATCGACCTCACCGAGGAAGTCGCGGCGATTCGCAAAGAACCCCAGGCGGCGGAACCCACAAGGAGATAGACGCGATGAAGACCCTTCAGGCCATACTGGCGGAGCACCCGTTTTTCAGGAACCTCGACCCCGCCCACCTCGAGCTTGTGGTGGGGTGCGCGTCCAACGTCCGTTTCGAGGCGGGCGAGTTTGTGTTCCGCGAGGGCGAGGCGGCGGACCATTTCTATTTGATCCGGCAGGGCAAGGTGGCGATCGAAATCTGCCCGCCGCAGGGTGAGCCGATCATTTTGCAAACGCTGAGCGAGGGCGAGATTCTGGGCTGGTCGTGGCTGGTGCCGCCGTATCACTGGCAGTTCGACGCCAAGGCGGTGGAGCTCACCCGCGCCATCACCCTCGACGGCAAGTGCCTGCGGAAAAAATGCCAGGAGGACCACAGCCTGGGTTACGAACTGTTGAGCCGCCTGGTGCCCATCATCGGCAAGAGCATGGAGGCGGCGCACCTGCAACTTTTGGACGTGTACGGTGTCAAACCCCGGACCTCATAACGCGGTGCATCCGCTGACGCCCGAAGTGAGGCGCGTCAGGCGGGTCAAGCGGGAGAACCACAACGCCGTCACCCTCACCCTCGAGGGCGGCGGCGGATTTCTGCCCGGCCAGTTCAACATGCTGTACGCCTTCGGCGTGGGCGAGGTGCCCATCTCGTTCAGCGGCGATCCGGACAAGGACGCCGAGCACACCGTCCGCGACGTCGGCGCGGTGACGCAGGCGCTCGCCCGCCTCAAGCGCGGCGCGCACGTGGGGGTGCGCGGCCCCTTCGGCAGCGCCTGGCCGCTTGCCGCCTGCCGCGGGCGGGACGTCGTGCTGATGGCGGGGGGCATCGGCCTCGCGCCCCTGCGCCCGGCTCTCTACCAGCTTTTAAAGGAGCGCGACCGCTACGGCGAGATCGCCCTCTTGTACGGCGCGAGAACGCGGCAGGATTTGCTCTACACCGAGGAGTTCGAGCGCTGGCGCGGCCGCTATGGCGTGCAGGTGCGGGTGACGGTGGATTCCGCCGGGCAGGACTGGAAGGGCAACGTCGGCGTGGTGACGTCGCTGCTTTCGCGCGTGCGCTTCGACCCGGCGCACGCCTCGGCGATGATCTGCGGGCCGGAGGTGATGATGCGCTTCTCGGTGCTCGAGCTGAAAAACATGGGGCTTAAAAACCCGGACATCCACGTCACCCTGGAGCGCAACATGAAATGCGCCGTCGGGTTCTGCGGCCACTGCCAGTACGGTTCGGCGTTCATCTGCAAGGACGGCCCGGTGTTTTCGTTCGACCGCGTGCAGTCGGTCTTTCAGGTGCGGGAGCTCTAGGGCGCACGCTTTTTTAAAAAGGAGTGGCGACGACGATGGCAGGCAAAAGGAAACCCAGACTCGCGGTGTGGAAGTTCGCCTCGTGCGACGGCTGCCAGCTCAGCCTGCTCGACTGCGAGGACGAACTGCTCGCCATCGCCGGCGCTATCGACATCGCCTACTTTCCCGAGGCGACCAGGGCGCGCATGAAAGGCCCGTACGACCTGTCTCTGGTCGAAGGCTCGATCACCACGCCGGAAGACGCGCTTCGCATCCACGCGGCGCGCCGCGCCTCCAAGGCGCTGATCACGATAGGCGCCTGCGCCACCGCCGGCGGCATCCAGGCACTCAGAAATTTTCGCAACGTGAAGGACTTCATCGCCACCGTGTACGCGCGGCCGGACTATATCGAAACCCTCGCCACCTCGACGCCGATCGCCGAGCACGTGGCGGTGGATTTCGAACTGCGCGGCTGCCCCATCAGCCGCGCCCAGCTCATCGAGGTGATCACCGCTTTCCTCGCCGGCCGGCGCCCGGCGACGCCCGCCCACAGCACCTGCATCGAATGCAAAAGGCGGGGCACGGTGTGCGTCATGGTGGCCGGCGGCACGCCCTGCCTGGGGCCGGTAACGCAAGCCGGGTGCGGCGCCCTGTGCCCGGCCTATGGGCGCGGCTGCTACGGCTGCTTCGGGCCGATGGAATCCGCCAACACCCCCGCGATGAGCGCCGCCTGGAAAAACCTGGGCGCGGGTCAGGACGAGGTGATGCGCGTGTTCCGGAGTTTTAATGCCTGGTCCGCACCGTTTCGAGCCGAAAGCGAAGCCCATGAAAAAGAAGAATGAAACCCGCGTCATCAAGGTGAACACCCTGGCCCGGGTGGAGGGCGAGGGGGCGCTGTACGTCAGGCTGAAGGGCGGCGTGGTGGCCGACGTCCGGCTCAATATTTTCGAGCCGCCGCGTTTTTTCGAAGCCTTCCTGGAAGGCCGGGATTACGCCGAAGTGCCGGACATCACCGCGCGCATCTGCGGCATCTGCCCGGTGGCGTACCAGATGAGCTCGGTGCACGCCATGGAAAGCCTGCTCGGCGTCCGGGTCGAAGGGCCGCTCAGGGAACTGCGCCGCCTGCTCTACTGCGGCGAGTGGATCGAGAGCCACGCGCTCCACATCTACATGCTGCACGCGCCGGATTTTCTCGGTTACGACGATGCCCTCAAGATGGCGAAGGATCACGCCCCGCATGTGGAGCGCGGGCTCAGGCTGAAGCGCGCCGGCAACCAACTGATGGCGTTTCTCGGCGGCCGCGAGATCCACCCGATCAACGTGCGCGTGGGCGGGTTTTACAAGGTGTTCGACAAGCACGACTTTAAGCCGCTGATCGAGGAATTCAAATGGGCCAGGGACGCGGCGCTGGCAACGTTAAAATGGGTGGCGGCCTTCGAGTTTCCGGATTTCGAGCAGGACTACGAGTTCGTCGCCCTTCGCCACGAGAGCAAGTACCCGTTCAACGAGGGGCGCATCGCCTCGAGCCGCGGGCTCGATATCGCCGTCAGCGAATTCCCCCTGCATTTCGAGGAGCTGCACGTGCCGCATTCCAACGCGCTGCACGCGCGCATAAGGGAACGCGGCGCGTATTTCGTCGGCCCGCTGGCGCGCATCCGCCTCAATTTCGACCGCCTCTCGCCCCTGGCGAGAGGCGCCGCCGGCGAAGCGGGGTTCGGCCCCGAGTGCAACAACCCGTTCAAGAGCATTCTCGCGCGCGCGGTGGAGGTGCTCTACGCCTGCGACGAAGCGCTTCGCATCATGGAAAACTACGAGCGGCCCGCGAGGGCGGCTCTTGCCATCGCGGTGAAGCCAGGCACCGGCCACGCCGCCACTGAAGCGCCGCGCGGCCTGCTCTATCACCGTTACAGCATCGATGACCAGGGGCTAATCACCGCCGCCAGCATCGTGCCGCCGACGTCGCAGAACCAGCCGACGATAGAGGAAGACCTGCGCCGGTTCATCCCGCTTCACCTCGATCTCCCCGAGGCCGAGCTCACCGGACGCCTGGAGCAGGCCATCCGCAACTACGACCCGTGCATCTCCTGCGCCACCCACTTCCTGAAGCTCGACCTGGTGCGCGAGTAACGGATAACGCCATGCACCCGAACGCGCCACCACGAGTCATCGGCATCGGCAACGCCTTTCGCGGCGACGACGCGGCGGGGCTGTGGGTGGCCCGCCGGCTCAGGGCCCTGGCCGGCGATCATCTGGAGGTGCTCGAGCACAGTGGCGAGGCGACGGGCCTGATGGCCCTGTTCGAGGGGCGGCGGCAGGTGGTTCTCGTCGATGCGATTCAGGCGGCCGGCAGGGCGGGCGGCATTCACCGGTTCGATGCGCTTGCCGAGACCTTGCCGGCGGGCCGGTTCATGGCCTCCACCCATCACTTCGGCGTGGCCGAAGCCGTTGAGTGGGCGCGCGCCCTCGGCCGCTTGCCCGAAGCTCTCGAGGTTCACGGCATCGAAGGCGCGGACTTCGGTGTGGGCGAGGATTTATCCGAGCCCGTCCGGGAGGCGGTCGAAACCCTGGCGCGGGAACTTTACCACCGGCTCGCGGGGGCCGGGAACCGGGAGCCCGGAGATGGATAACAAGCCGAACAGCCAACCGCCCGCCCGCCCCGCCTGGCACAGCCTGCCGGTGGACGAGGTGCTCGGCTCGCTCGACACCGATGGGGTGAAGGGGCTCTCAAGCGAGGAAGCCCGGCGCAGGCAAAGCCGCGTCGGGCTGAACGTCCTGGTGGAGACGGGGGTTATGCCCTGGCCCGTGGTGCTCGGCCGCCAGTTCGTCGACGTGCTGATCCTCATCCTGTTTTTGGCGGCGCTGATCGCGCTTCTGCTCGGCGAGGTGATCGACGCCATCGCCATCTTCGTCATCCTCATTTTGAACGGGGTGCTCGGCTTCATCCAGGAGTGGAAGGCGGAGCAGGCCATTCATGCGCTTCGCCGCATGCTCGAGCCGAGGTGCAACGTGGTGCGCGAGGCACAGCAGCACAACATCGACGCAATGGACCTGGTGCCGGGCGATGTGGTGGTGCTGGAAACCGGCAACCGCGTCCCGGCGGACCTCAGGCTGATCCGCACCACCGCTCTCAAGATTGACGAATCGGCGCTCACCGGCGAATCGGAATCGGTGTCGAAAAACAGCCGCGCCGTGCCGGAGGAGACGCCGCTTGCCGAACGCGACTCCGTCGCCTGGATGGGCACCGCCGTGACCCATGGCCGCGCCCTCGGCGTGGTCATCGCGACGGGGATGGAAACGGAGTTCGGCCGCATCGCCGCGATCACGCAGAGCGTTGGCCGCGAGATCACACCCTTGCAGCGGCAACTCGCCACCCTCGGCAAGCAACTGGGGGTGGTGGCGCTGGTTATTTCCGCGGTGGTGGGGCTTTCCGGCTGGCTGCTCGGCAAGCCCCTCCTCGAGATGTTTCTTGTCGGCATCTCCCTCGCCGTGGCGGTGGTGCCCGAGGGTTTGCCGGCCGTGGTCACCATCACGCTGGCGCTTGGGGTGCACGCCATGGTCAAGCGGCGCGCGCTACTTAGGCGCCTGCACGCCTCGGAGACCCTCGGCACCGTGGACGTCATCTGCACCGACAAAACCGGGACTCTGACGCAGAACCAGATGACCCTCGGGCGGGTGTGGCTGCCCTCGGGCGAGGTCATAGCCACGGGCATCGGCTACGACCCGGCGGGCCATTTCGAACAGAATGGCGTCAAGATCGACGCCAACCAAAGCCCCGATCTTCTGGCTCTCCTCAAGACGGGGTATTACTGCAACCACGCGCGTCTCATCCGCGGCGTGGGGGGGTGGAGCACCGTCGGCGAGCCCACTGAAGCCGCCCTGGTGGTGGCCGCCTACAAGGCGCGGCTTAACCTCGCCGAGCCCGTACCCATGGCGATGGAGCTGTCGTTCAGCTCCGAACGCAAGCGCATGACGGTGATCGACCGCGAGCGCGGCGCCTACGTCGCCCACGTCAAGGGCGCGCCGGAGGTGATTCTGGAGCGCTGCACGCGGGTGCAGGTGGGGGGCATCGAGAAACCGCTAGGGGAAGATGAGAGGGCGCGCGCCCTCAATGCGGTTCGGGCCTACGCCGAAGCGGGCCTGCGCACGCTGGCGTTCGCCCGCCGCCCCCTGGATGACATTCCCGCCGAAGACCGCATCGAAGAGGAGCTCACGTTCCTCGGCATCGCCGGCATCCTGGACCCGCCGCACCTGGAAGTCCCTGATGCGATCCGGCTGGCGGGGCAGGCCGGCATCCGCGTCATCATGATCACCGGCGACAACCCGAACACCGCTCAAAGCATCGCCGGGCAGATCGGCCTGAGATGCAGCCGGGCGCTCACCGGCGGCGAGATCGACGCGATGGACGATCGGGCGCTTTCCGAGGCGCTAACCGGCGATGTGCTGTTTGCGCGCACCACGCCCGAGCACAAGATGCGCATCGTGAAAGAGCTGCAGGAGAAGGGCCATGTGGTGGGCATGACCGGCGACGGCGTCAACGACGCCCCGGCCCTCAAGCAGGCCGAGATTGGCATTGCCATGGGCGTGCGCGGGACCGACGTCGCCAAGGGCGCGTCCGACATCATCCTCACCGACGACAATTTCGCCTCGATCATCAACGCCGTGGAAGAGGGGCGGCGTGAATACGACAACATTCAGAAGTTCGTCCGCTACCTATTGTCGTCGAACACCGGCGAGGTGCTGGCCATCTTCATCAATATCCTGCTTGGCGGGCCGCTGATCCTCCTGCCGGCGCAGATTTTGTGGATGAACCTCATCACCGACGGCGTCACCGCCGTGGCGCTCGGCATGGAGCCGGCGGAAGCGGGGATCATGCGCCGGCCGCCGCGTGGCGCGAGCGAGCCGCTGATCGACCGCCGCGGCCTCTTCATGATCCTGCTTCTAGGGGGGTACATCGGCCTTGCGACGCTATGGATTTTTCACCACTACCTCGAGAAAAGCGGGGGCGACCTGGTGGTCGCCCACACCATGGCGTTCACCGGCATCATCCTGTTCGAAAAGATGAACGTCTTCAACTTCCGCGCGCTTTACTCGCCTTTGTCTCAGGTGGGTTTTTTCTCCAACCCCTGGGTGCTCGCCGCCTGGACGGCCTCCATCGCCCTGCAGGTTGCTGTCGTCTACACGCCTTTCATGCAGCAGGCCCTGCACGTCACAGCGATTGGCCTCACGGATTGGGGGCTGATCCTGCTCATCGCTACCC
>QJWD01000077.1 GCA_003235465.1 Nitrospirota bacterium
TGTGGGGGCGGGCTGGCTGGGGGCGGCGTCGCTTCTCGGCGGGCGGGTGCGTTTTGCTCCCCCCCTGCCGCCGCTCCGGCCGCCGCTTCTGCCGCCGGTGGAACCGCCGGGCTTGCCGCGGCCGCCGCCACCGCCGCTCTTTGGCGGGCGTTTTCTTTTCGGCATCTCCACGTGGACGCCCTGGACGAACAGGTCGTCCTCCGCCCACACGACGGGGATGCGGTGTTTCAGGTATTCCTCGACGCGGTCGAGGTGGACGGCGTAGTTCTCGCAGCACAGGGTGATGGCCGTCCCCTTGGCTCCGGCGCGCGCGGTGCGGCCGATGCGGTGGACGTAGTCCTCCGGGTCCTGCGGCAGGTCGTAGTTGAAGACGTGGGTGATGTCGTCGACGTGCAGGCCGCGCGAGGCGACGTCGGTGGCGATGAGGATGTCGAGCTCGCCGGCGGTGAACTTTTCCAGCACGCGGATGCGGGCGCGCTGGTGCAGGTCCCCCGATATGTGGCCGACATTGTAGCCGTTTTTCTGCAGCTTGAATTCGAGGCGCTCGCTGGTGGCCTTGGTGTTGCAGAAGATGAGCACCTTCTTGCCCGCTTCCTGCTTGAGCAGGCCGAGCAGCAGGTTGAATTTCTCGTGGTGGCCGACGTGGTAGAGCAGCTGGGTGATCTCGTCCACCACCGCCTTTTCCGGCTCGATGGAAACTTTCTCCGGGTTGTTCATGTACTCGTAGCACAGTTCCATGACGCGGTAGTTGAGCGTCGCCGAGAACAGCATGGTGAGCCGCTGGTCGTACGGCGAGGCGCGCCTGAGGATGTAGCGCAGATCGGCGATGAAGCCCATGTCGAACAGGCGGTCGGCCTCGTCGACGACGAGCACTTCGAGCTGCTTGAGGCTGAAAAACTTCTGCTTGACGTAGTCGATCAGCCTTCCCGGCGTGGCGACGATGATGTCCGCCCCGTCCTTGATCTGGTTTCTCTGCTTGTCGTAATCGACGCCGCCGTACACGCACACCATCTTGAAGTCGCAGTGCTTGCCGAGGAGCAGGGCGTCTTTTTCGATCTGCCGCGCCAGTTCCCGCGTCGGCGCGATGGCCAGGGCGCGCGGGCCGGGCGGCTCGCCCTTGGCGGGCTTGCAGCGCGGCTGGTTGAGCAGCTGGGTGAACAGGGTGATGAGGAAGGCGGCGGTTTTGCCGGTTCCGGTTTGCGCCTGCCCGGCGACGTCTTTTCCCGCGAGGGAGATCGGCAGGGTGGCGGCCTGAATGGGGGTGCAGTATTTAAAATCGGCATCGCGGATGCCGTTGAGAACAGGCTCCGGGATGGGCAGGGAATCGAAAGTTATTTGTTCCAAGGATTGCTCCAGACAACGGGAAGGGGGTCTAAAAACAGGGGCCGGGCTCGGATAAAAATCAGAAAGCGGGACCAATTATCAAGACAGGCTTTAAGCGCAATGCTTTATGGCATTATAGACCGACTGGCTTGAAATTCAACAGCAAACTCATTTTTCTTGACAGCGCGGGAGGATGGTGGTTCAATACGCCCTTCAAATTTAACCAGTTAACATTCATTTAAGCACCTTCCGAAAACCCGTCTTCCCCGCTCGAGAAACCGCTTTGCTTTCACCGCCGTTTTTATTTAAACTGCGGGCTGCCCAGGCGGGGAACTTATGTTTGCAGGCCCCGGCATGAGGGTCTGCTGAGCCCTGGCGGCGGCTGCGGCCAAGCCCACCCGGCGCCCGATCGCGAAAGAGAGACGTTAGTGATTCAACACGATGTGGTCATAGTCGGCGCGGGTCTCGCGGGAATGCGCGCGGCCCTCGAGGTATGCAGGGATCTCGATGTCGCCCTGCTCACCAAGGTCTACCCGTCCCGCTCGCATTCGGGCGCGGCGCAGGGCGGCATCGCCGCTTCCCTCGCCAACTCCGAGGACGACAGCTGGGAAGAGCATATGTTCGACACCATCAAGGGTGGCGACTACCTGAGCGACCAGGACGCGGTGGAGGAATACGTCAAGTCCGCTTCCCGGGTCATCTACGAGCTCGAGCACATGGGCTGCGTGTTCAGCCGCACGCCGGACGGCAAAATCGCCCAGCGAAGTTTCGGCGGCCATTCCAAGCCGCGCGCCTGCTTCTCCGCCGACCGCACCGGCCACGCCATCCTGCACGCCCTGCACGAGCAGGTGATGAAGAACAGCCGCTCGATTCGGGTTTACTCCGAATGGTTCATGCATTCCCTGGTCATCGAGGATGGCCAGTGCAAGGGCGTGGTGGTGAGCGATGTGCGCACCGGCGCGGTGGAAGTCATCCAGGCGAAGTCGGTGATCTTCGCCACCGGCGGCTACGGCCGCGCCTTCTCGATAACCACCAACGCGTTCGCCAGCACCGCCGACGGCGTCATCGCCGCGTTCAACTCCGGCATTCCGCTGGAGGATGCGGAGTTCGTCCAGTTTCATCCATCCGGCCTCTACCGCCAGGGCATCCTGTTTTCCGAGGCGGCGCGCGGCGAGGGCGGCTACCTGCTGAACGGCCTGGGCGAGCGCTTCATGGAAAAATACGCCCCCGAACGCATGGAGCTCGCCCCGCGCGACATCGTCGCCCGCGCCGAGCAAAGCGAGATCGACGCCGGCCGCGGCGTCAACGGCGAGGACTATATCCACCTCGACCTCAGGCACCTGGGCGAAGCCCGCATCATGGAGCGCCTGCCGCAGATCCGCCAGCTCGGTATCGATTTCATTTCCGTCGACTGCATCAAGGACCCGCTGCCCATTCAACCCACCGCGCATTATTCGATGGGCGGCATCCCCACCAACAAGTTCGGCGCAGTGGTGATCGACGGGCAGGGCACGAAGTTGAACGGCTTCTTCGCCGCCGGCGAGTGCGCCTGCGTGTCGGTGCACGGGGCCAACCGCCTCGGCACCAACTCGCTGCTCGACGCGGTGGTGTTCGGCGAGCGCGCGGGCCGGTCGGCGCTGGAATATGCGAAAAGTGTGGCGATGCCGAGCGTCAATGAGAGCCACGAGAAAACCAAGGTGCTCAGCCAGTTCGAGGAGATTTTTCAGCGCGAAGGCAGCGAAAGCTACAACGACATCCGCAACGAAATGAAGCGCGAGATGATGGCCAAGTGCGGCGTCTTCCGCGATGCGGACAACCTCGGCCAGTGCATCGAAACGATGAAGGCCCTGCAAGTGCGCTACAAATCGGGTAAAGTGACGGACAAGGGCCGGCTGTTCAACACCGAGCTGTACGAGATCATCGAACTTGGCAACATGCTGAAGATGGCCGAGATCATCTCGACCGCGGCGCTCGCCCGCGAGGAAAGCCGGGGCGGTCATTTCCGCACCGACTTTCCCAAACGCAACGATGTGGACTTTCTCCACCACTCCCTCGTGCACCCGACCGAAGAGGGCGGCCTGGAGCTGAAAAAGAAACCCGTGGTCATCACCCGCCACCAACCCGCAGAAAGAACTTATTGATGGCGACGTTCCGAATCAAGCGCTACAACCCGGAGAAGCGGCCCGAGCCGTATTACGAGAATTTCGATCTCGATATTCCCAAGGGCGCGACGCTGCTCGACTGCATCAACCTGATCAAGTGGACCCAGGACGGCAGCCTGAGCTACCGCATGTCCTGCCGCAGCGCCATCTGCGGTTCCTGCGGCATGAAGGCCAACGGCCACGCTCTCCTCGCCTGCCAGCGCCAGGCCGATAGTCTGCTCGACAAGGACGGCACGGTGACCATCGAACCGCTCGGCAACATGAAGCCGATCAAGGACCTGGTGGTCGACTTCAAGCCGTTCTGGGAAAAAATCAACAAGATCAAACCCTACCTTCAGCCCGGTTCCGAACCCGCCCCGGCGAAGGAGCGCAAGCAGTCGCCCGAAGAGTTCAGGCTCATCGACGACACCAGTACCTGCATCATGTGCGGCAACTGCTATTCCGACTGCAACACCCTGGAGGTGGACGACAATTTCCTCGGGCCCGCGGCGCTCGCCAAGGCACAGCGTTTCGTTTCCGACTCGCGCGATCAGGAAACCCTCGCCCGCGTCACCGAGCTCAGCCAGCCCGGCGGCATCTGGGATTGCACGCACTGCGCCGAATGCGTCGAGCGCTGCCCGAAACCGGCGCGCCCGTTCTACCGCATCAAGGAAATCATGGCCGTGGCGCTGGAAGAGGGCATCCACAACAACAACGGCGCGCGGCACGCGCTGTCGTTCACCCGTTCCATCAAGGCCAGCGGCCGGCTGAACGAAAACCAGCTGCCGGTGGAATCGATGGGTTACTTCAATATCAAAGGACTGCTTGAGCTGGTGCCGGTGGGCCTCCGCATGCTGCTCAAGGGCAAGATTCCGCCGATCATTCACAAGTCCATCGAAGACGTGAAAGACGTCAAACGCATCTTCAAGGATCTCAAGCAATGAAATTCGCCTTGTTCACCGGTTGCGTCGCGCATGGCGCCACGCGCGAGCTCATGGTATCAACGAAACTGGCCGCCCAGGCTCTCGGCATCGATTTTGTCGAGATGAAAAGCGCCGCCTGCTGCGGCGCGGGCGTCGTCTCCGAAAAGAGCCCCATGCTGGCCGACGCGCTGAACGCGCGCACCATCGCCCTCGCCGAGGCCCAGGGGCTGGACCTCATCACCATCTGCTCCACCTGCCAGGGCCAGCTCAAGAAAACCGAGTGCAACATCAACAGCAGCGACGAGTACAAGGAGAAGATCAACCATCTCCTGAGCGACGGCGGCCATCAGTACGACGGCCACAAGAGCCGCATCAAGCATTTCTCCAACATCCTCGCCAGCCCCGAGGGCATGCAGCTGCTCAAGGAGAAGATCGTCCGGCCGCTCAAGGGTCTTAAGTGCGCCGCGTTTTATGGCTGCTACGTGCTGCGCCCGTCGGAGCTGTCCGAATTCGACGATCCGGACAACCCCACGGCGCTCGAGGACATCTTCAGCGCGCTCGGCGCCACCCCGGTGTATTACCCGAGCCGCACCAAGTGCTGCGGCTTTCCCATCGTCATGATGAACAAGAAGGCGTCGCTCGAGATGGCCGGCAACGCCCTGCTCGACGCCGTCGAAAGCGGCGCCGACTGCGTCGTCACCGGCTGCCCGCTCTGCCACCTGAACCTCGATTCGTACCAGCCGGAAATAGACAAGCTCCTCAAGAAAAAATACGCCATCCCCGTCCTGCACCTGCCGCAGCTCGTGGCGCTGGCGCTCGGCTTCACCCCCAAGGAGCTGGAGATGGACAAGCACATCGTGTCGACCGCGAAGGTGAACCACATTTTGGCTTCCCAGTAGCCCTCACCGGGGCCCGAACCGGAACGGAAACCCATGTCTCCACCGGCGTCCACCCCCATCGTCAAGAACCTTGCCATCCTGCTGGCGGGGTTTATCCTGTTTCTCATCATCCTGTTTCTGCCGCTGCCCGAAGGCATGACCGAGAGCGGCCGCCGCCTGCTCGCCATCGTCGGCCTGATGGGCGTCTGGTGGATGGGCGAGGCGACCTCCATCACCGTCACCGCGCTGTTGCCTCTCGTGCTGTTTCCGCTGTTCGGCGTCATGTCGAGCAAGGAGGTGGCGTCGAAATACATCAACCACCTCATCTTCCTGTTTCTCGGCGGCTTCATCATCGCCGTGGCCATGGAGAAGTGGCATTTCCACAAGCGGCTCGCGCTCGCCATCATCGCGCGCGTGGGCACAAGGCCGAGCCGCATCGTGCTCGGGTTCATGGCGGCCACCGCGTTTCTTTCCATGTGGATCTCGAACACCGCCTCGACGCTCATGATGCTGCCCGTCGCCATGGCTGTGGTGCGGCAGATTGCCCAGGAAGGCAGCCTGGCGGGGGAGCGGAGCGACGAAACCCGGGAGACGATCCACGCCAACCTGGGGCTCGTGCTCATGCTCGGTCTGGCCTACTCGGCGAGCATCGGCGGCATCGGCACGTTGATCGGCTCGCCGCCCAACATCGTCCTCGCCGGCTTCTACCGGCAGCTGTTTCCCGACAAGGGCGAGATCACCTTCGTCAGGTGGATGATGGTCACGCTGCCGCTGGTGCTGTTGTTTTTGCCGCTGGTGTGGCAGGTGCTCGTCCGCTTCGCCCCCGCCATCCGCCTCGACTCCATCGAATTTGGCGAGAGCGGCGAGCGCATCATCGCGGAGGAACGCCGGGCGCTTGGCCCGCCGAGCCGGGCGGAGAGGGTCATCGCCTGCGTGTTCCTCACCACGGCGGTGTTATGGATTTTTAGAAAGCCCATCGACCTCGGCGGCTTCACGGTGCCGGGCTGGTCGTCGCTGTTTCCCGAGCCGGACCTCCTGCACGACGCGACGGTGGCGATGGGCATGGGGCTGCTCCTGTTCATCCTGCCGCTAAATGGCATAAAGGGCGTGGAGTGGAACGGGCGGCGGGAGTATTTCCTGCTTGAATGGAAGGACGTCGAGGCGAAAATCCCCTGGGGCATTCTTCTCCTCTTCGGCGGCGGTTTCGCCCTCGCCGCCGCGTTCGGCAAAACCGGGCTCGACGCCTGGGTGGGCAGTCACCTGATGGGGGTGAAGGGGCTGCCGCTTTGGGGGGTGGTGCTCATGATCTGCCTTGCGATGACCTTCCTCACCGAACTCACCTCGAACACCGCGACGACGACGATGATCCTCCCCATCATCGCCGCGACGGCGACGGCGGCCGCCTTCGAGCCGCTCCTCCTGATGATCCCGGCGGCGATTTCGGCGTCGTTCGCGTTCATGCTGCCCATCGCCACGCCGCCCAACGCCATCGTCTATTCCAGCGGCTGGGTGACGGTGCCCGAGATGGCGCGCATGGGTTTCTTCCTCAATCTCCTGGGGGCCCTGCTGGTGACGGCGGTGGTGCTGATAGCCGGCGCCTGGCTTCTCTGATGGCCGATGGATTAAGACGGACGCCAGCGTAAAACGGGGCGGCGGGCGGCGCCCGCTTCATCCGGCCGGGACACCTTGGCCAGGCGTGGCGTGTCGTGCACCCGGTCGGGGCTGGTTTGCGCCTCGCGGTCGATTTCGACCAGCGCGTCGACGAAGCGGTCGAGCGTTTCCAGCGATTCCGACTCCGTCGGCTCCACCATCAGCGCCGCCTTGACGATCAGCGGAAAGTAAATCGTCGGCGGGTGAAAGCCGCGGTCGATGAGCGACTTGGCGATGTCCATCGTCGTCGCGCCGGGGTGCTGGTTCTTGTCGTTGAACACGCACTCGTGCAAGCTGTCTCCGGGGTAGGGCAGGTGATAGGTGTCCTTCAGCCTC
>QJWD01000112.1 GCA_003235465.1 Nitrospirota bacterium
TATTACCGGACTGCTTTTCAAAGGAGGATCCCATGAAACCAAGAAACAGCGTTTTCGTGCTTGCGGCGTTTTTTACCGTGTTTTTTGTGGGCGCAACGGCCCAGGCCGATGTGTCGCCGTGGTTCGTCGAAAAGATGGTGAACGATGAAGCCACCCTGGTTCCCGGCAACACCACCTACTGCAACAAGGACTTCAAGGTGCAGAACATGAGCGAGGAGATGGCTGAGGTCCACGTCATCCTCGGCAACGGCGCCAACTACATCACCGACCGCCTGGAACCGAACGCAAGCAAGGCCTACTCGCTGAATGGCGACTACGGCTTCTCCGGCGGCTGGGATTCATCCCTGACCACGCGGATCGACGAGGCGCGGATCATCAACAGCACCGGCGGCATGTCCGACCTGAAGGTGATCTGCAAGTGACCTATTGGTCATAAAATTTTGAAGGGATGCAATTAAGAAATGGATGAGAGCCGGTTCGCCTTTTAACCCCCGGCGGTTAACCTAGATACGACCGCGATTAACACGATTGGCTGGAGGGGGTGTTGAAAGGCGCGCCGGTTTCGTCGTCTTGAACCCCGTGTCAGAGGGGCGGCGGCGGCAGGATGGGCGGCCGAAGCCGCGTCTCGGGGGCGACCTGAAGTTCGACTTCCGAGAGCAGGACGCTCGGCGTGATGCTGGTCACCGGGATGAAGCCGGACTCCGCGCCGCAAAACCCGTTGATGACGGTGTCGTCCTTGCCACTGGCGATCACCTTGCTGATCATCGACAGCGGCGTGCCGACGAATTCGACGCCGCGCACCATCTCCTCCCGGCCATCGGGGAACACTTTGAAGATGTAGATCGGCTTGCCCTTGAACACCTGGAAGTTGGCCGCCTCGGTTTGCGTTTCCCCGCCGAGGATTTTTTTCACGAACAACCCGTAAGGCTTGTTCTGCCGGCGCACTTCGTCGATCAGTTGCTGCTTCAGTTCCGCCGGCGACAGCTTTCTTTCCGATTGAACGATGACGTTGCCCATTCGCGACATCGGCAGGCGGGTGCCGTCGCTCCTGGCGTGGCCGTTGCTTTGTTTAAAACCCGACACCGGCGTGCGCGACAGCAGAAAACTTTTCAGCACCCCCTGCTCAACCAGCATCACCTCTTCGCTTTTCTGGCCCTCGTCGTCAATCAGGTAGTGGCCCGCCAGGCCCGTGTCGTTGAAGTGCTTGAGGCGGGGGTTGTCGATCACCGTCAAAAACGGCGGCAGAATCCGCTGGCCGACTTTTTTCATGAAGGTTTTGCCGTCGCTAGCCTGCCGGAGCCTGTCCGCTTCCAGGCGGTGGCCGATGGCCTCGTGAAACAGCACGGCGCTGGCATCCGGGCTGAAAATGGCGGGGCCGACGTAGGGCTCGGTCCGGGGCGCATTTTTGAGCGCATTCAGCCCGCGAATCAGGTCCCGCGCCTTGCCGGCCAGGGCTTCGGAGGAAGGCCACTGGTCCAGGCCCGTCAGGGTGATCATCTCGACATCGTGAATGGGCGCGCCCCCCTCGGTTTTGGTCCACGCTTCCAGGCTCACGCCGTAGCGAACCAAGGTGGTGCGGATTTTGTTGCCGTCCGAATCGTGGTAATGGCGGATCACCCGGTCGGCGCTCAAGCTCACCGAAGATTTTTCGATCTCCGGCGCCTGCTTGAACACCGAAGAAATCCGCCTCGCTTGCTCCTCCCACTGGGCAACGTCGACATCAAGCTCGGGCACCTCGTCGATGCGGGTTCCCACCCCCGCGCCCGCAGAGAAGTCGTCCACCTCATGCGCCTCGACGCCGCTGATGAAGCGGCCCTTCTTTTTCAGGAAATTCATGATCGCCTGCTTGTAGCGCAGGTCGGTCTCCTGCCACAAGGCGCGCCGCATCGCATCGTAATCGCTGTCCAGGGGGATCATCTGCCGGACGCCATGCTGGTGGCTCCCCGGCACCGAACTGTCGAAACGCTCGTCGCCCACGCGCACGTCGACGAACAGGGTGCGCTCCGCCTCCCGCCTGGAATCGGTCAGCGAACCGAAGCTCGCTTCCACCGCAATCCGGTCGTGATGGCGTATTTGGTAATTGATGAAATAGGGCGGCTCGAAGACGTCCACCTTGAGGGCGGCGCGGGAACGCACCATCTCATCTTCCATGGCCCGGAAGATGGTGGCGGAGGCCTCTTCGACGCTCTCGGCGCCGGCGGCGGACAAAAAAAGGCAAAAAACTAGAAAAAGTGCTGTCGTTGGCGAAGCGGTTCGCATCTGGTTTTCTCTCCTTGAAATGCTCACTCTTGCGCTCAAAAGCCAAATCCTTGAGATTATATCCGAAAATAGGGCTAAATCAGCCTTAATCTGTTATAATTGATTGTTTTACCTTCGCCCTGGCAGCCCGTTTTCCGGATAAATCAGCATAACTCATTATTTTAAATAGGTTTATGCCGATTTCCAAGCGCTTTCCATGAAAATTTAATCTCGCCCTGGGTCTTGACAAAAGCGCCTTCGGTTCCTATATTTTCTCTTTTTAACGGTTATATAACCCTATGAGTTTAAAGGAACAACTCCTTTCGGAAATGAAAGGAGCCATGAAACAGAGGGATACCCTTCGGCTCGACACCATCCGCAGCGTCAATTCTGAAATCAAGAATCAGGAAATCAACCTTCGTGACACCCTCGGGGATGAGCAGATCATCTCCATCATTGCCAGTCAGATCAAGAAACGCAAGGAAGCCGCGGCCCTGTTCCAGCAGGGCGGGCGGGCCGATCTCGCTGAAAAGGAAATGCAGGAGCTCGCCATTCTGGAAGCCTACATGCCCGCCCAGGTCGGCGAGGAGGAGATCCGGCAGCGGGTGCGGGAGGTGATCGCCGAAGTGGCCGCGAAAGGCCCGCAGGACATGGGCCGGGTGATGAAAACGGTGGTGTCGGAATTCAAGGGCCGGGCGGACAACGCCCTCATCAAGACCATCGTGAGCGAGCTGCTTGGCCCGTCCTCCTAGAGTGAAATAAGGGAACCCGCAGCAACACGGCGGCTATAACCGAGCCGCGTTCCTCCCCGCGGATGATTTCATTGACCAGAAGCCCCGAGAATCGAATTGAAAAATCGTATCCCCGACAGCGTCATTGAAGACATCCGCTCCCGTAGCGACATCGTCGAAAAGGTGTCCGCTCACGTGGCGCTCAAAAAGGCGGGCAAATACCTGAAGGGCCTGTGCCCCTTCCATTCGGAGAAAACCCCCTCGTTCACCGTCAGCCCGGACAAGCAAATCTACCACTGCTTCGGCTGCGGCGCCGGCGGCAACGTCTTCAAGTTCCTCATGGAAACCGAGGAGATCTCCTTCATCGACGCCCTGAAAAAGCTGGCAAGCGAAGCGGGGGTGGAGCTGCCCTCCTACCAGCCGGACCAGCCGCCCGGCGAACGCGAGGTCCTGTTCCGTTTGAACCGGCTCGCGGCGGAGTATTTCCAGGCCCAGCTGAACGACCCTGAGGCGGGCCTCGCCGCCCGGAAATACGCCGAGAGCCGCAAGCTTGACGGCGAGACCCTCGCCAAATACCAGATCGGCTGGGCGCCTGCGGGGTGGCGCGGCCTGGCCGGTGCGCTTGGTAAAAACGCCTCCTCAGAACTGCTGGAGAAGGCGGGGCTCATCCGCAAAAGCGAGCGCGGGGGCGACTATTACGACCGCTTCCGCGGCCGTTTCATGTTTCCGCTCAGCGATGTCCAGGGCCGCATCATCGGCTTCGCCGGCCGCACCCTGAACGAGGAAGACGGCCCCAAATACCTGAATTCGCCGGAAACCGTGCTGTACAAGAAAGGCAGCACCCTGTTCGGGCTCGACGGCGCGCGCGAGGCCATCCGCCGCCGCGACAGCGCCCTCGTCGTCGAAGGTTATTTCGACCAGATCCGCGCCCACCAGTACGGCATCAAGAACACCGTCGCCGCCTGCGGCACCGCGCTGACCGCCGCCCAGGCCTCGCTGCTAAGACAGATCACCCAGAGCGTGACCCTGGTTTTCGACGCCGACGCCGCCGGCCAGGCCGCCGCCGACAAGGGCTTCGATGTGCTCCTCGAGCAGGGGCTGAACGTCCGCGTTGCCGTGCTTCCCGAAGGCCAGGATCCGGATTCCTACCTGCTCGAACAGGGGGCGGAAGCTTTTTTAAGGCAAATAGAAACCGCGCGCCCCTATATTGAATCTTATATTCAACGGGTCATACGCGCGGGCGAGGTGACGAGCCCGGATGGCCGCGTTCAGGTGGTCAACCAGGTCCTCCCCCTGCTTCTCAAGGTGAAAAACCAGGTCGAACGCAGCGAATGGGTGCGCTATTTCGCCGAGCACGCAGGCGTGGACGACCAGGCCCTGCTCGGCGAGCTCAAGAAAGCCATGGAGCAGGACCAGGGCGCCCTGCCGCGCGAGGTGGCGGTCCAGGCGGCCCCCTCCCGGCTCGATCCGGAGTATTACCTGGCCCAACTGGCCCTCGCAAGCAGCGAGGCGGCCGCCGTTATCCGCCGGGAAATCGCCCTCGAGGAACTGTCGAACGGCGTTTTCCGCGAGATCATGGGATTGATATACGAACACCACGACACGGCGGCGCCCGTCAAGGCGGATCGCCTGCTCGACAAGGTGGAGCGGGAGGAAACGCGCACCTGGCTCACCCGCATGAGCCTGGAGCCCATCGCCTTCGACAACCCGGAAAAAGCCGCGCGCGACTGCATCCATGAAATAAAACGGAAAAATATCGAATCCATCATTACAGAACTCATAAAACAGCGCCGGGAAGCCGAAATGGCAGGAGAGTCCGATCGCTCCCGCGCCCTTCACAGCCGGCTCAAGGAAATGCGGCTTTCGCTGGGCACCCGGCAGGGTTAACGAATACAGCAAGGTTTATAAATAAAAATCCGCAAGGATCAACTGGAGAGACCGTCTCGATGGCCAACATTGAAAAACTCACCAACGTTTCAGAGATCAATCAACTGATCACCCAGGGCAAGGAAAAGGGCTACCTGACCTACGAAGAGGTCAACGACGTCCTGCCTTCCGACCTCGTCACGCCCGACCAGATTGACGACCTCATGCACCTGTTCGGTGAAAACGAAATCAACATCGTGGACTCCGCCCTCAAGGGCGAAAAACTGAACGCCAGCAAGGAAGAGGAAGAAAACGACAAGGACGACGACTCCTCGAACGACGACGACACCTCCATGTCCAAGGCAGACTCCATCTCCATCGACGACCCCGTGCGCATGTACCTGCGCGAGATGGGCACCATCTCCCTGCTCACCCGCAAGGGCGAAGTGGAGATCGCCAAGCGCATCGAAGCCGGGCAGGACGAAGTCAACGCCGCCGTCGCCAACTGCTCCGTCACCATCAACGAGATTCTCGCCCTCGGCGAACAGATCCGCAAGGAAGAGATCAGCGTGTTCGACGTCGTCCATTACACCGAGCCCGACGAAAAGCGCCTCGAATCCGAAAAAGACGAAGCCAAGAAATTCCTCAAGAACATCAAGAAAGTGAAAACCGAGCAGGACAAGCTCGAAAAACTCAGGAAGCGCCTGGGCGCGGCCAACATCTCCGAGAAAGTCCGCACCCGTCTCGAAAAAGAAGAAGCCGCGCAGCGGAAATCCGTCGAAAAGGCCATCCCCGCCACCAACCTGAGCGCCGACGTGATGGACAACATCATCGAGAAGATCTACGAGATCGCCGCCGAAATCCGCGCCGCCGGCAAGGAGGAACGCAACCTCGAAAAAGAACTCGGCCTCACCCTGGCGGAAGTCAAGAAAACCGCAAAGAACTGGGTCAAGCAGAAAAGCGTGAAGATTCCCTGCGGCCGCGTCATCACCCGCCAGCAGTACGACAACTACATGAAGATGGTGCAAAGCGGGCGGCGCAAAATCAAGAAAATCGAAAAGAGCACCAGCACCTCCAAGGACCACCTGCTCGCCACCGTGCGCTCCATCGCCCGCGGCCGCGTGAAGGACAAAACCGCCAAGCGCGAACTGGCCGAAGCCAACCTCCGCCTGGTTGTGTCCATCGCCAAGAAATACACCAACCGCGGCCTGCAATTCCTCGACCTCATCCAGGAAGGCAACATCGGCCTGATGAAAGCCGTCGACAAATTCGAATACCGCCGCGGCTACAAATTCAGCACCTACGCCACATGGTGGATCCGTCAGGCCATCACCCGCGCCATTGCCGACCAGGCGCGCACCATCCGCATACCGGTGCACATGATCGAAACCATCAACAAGCTCATCCGCGTCTCGCGCCACCTCGTGCAGGAACTCGGCCGCGAACCCACGCCCGAGGAGATCGCCGAAAAAATGAGCCTGCCGGTGGAGAAAGTCCGCAAAGTGCTCAAAATCGCCAAAGAGCCCATCTCCCTGGAGACGCCCATCGGCGAAGAGGAGAACAGCCACCTGGGCGACTTCATCGAGGACAAAAAAGTCCTCTCGCCCATCGACTCCGTGGTCAAGAAAAACCTCAAGGACCAGACCCTGAAAGTCCTCTCCACCCTGGCGACCAGGGAGGAAAAAGTCCTGCGCAAGCGCTTCGGCATCGGCCTCGACTCCGAACACACCCTCGAAGAAGTCGGGCAGGATTTCGCCGTCACCCGCGAGCGCATAAGGCAGATCGAAGCCAAGGCGCTGCGCAAGCTCAGGCACCCGAGCCGCAGCAAAAAACTCCGCAGCTTCGTGGAAGGATGAACTTCAGGGCCTATAGCTCAGTTGGTTAGAGCCCCCGGCTCATAACCGGTCGGTCCCAGGTTCGAGTCCTGGTGGGCCCATCAAATAACAAAGGACTTATGGCAAAAGCCATAAGTCCTTTTTATTTTCCCCACCGCAATAAGACACAGAGCGTCAGCTCACCATTCAACCCAATCGGATCGCTGGTGATGTAGCGTCCCGTGGCGGGATCGTAGACCCTGAAGTAGTTATCGTAGAACCCGGTTTCGCTGTCAAAATACCGGCCTGGGACTGGAAATAGTTCCCCTCTGCGGGTCGCATTATATTTTCCAGTAAACATAAGCCCCTCCCACGATGGGTCCCAGGATGATGCCTACCAATATCTTGGAATAGAAATCCTGTCTGTGCAGGCTGACCCCAAGACCACCGGGAAGGGCAGCAAGGCCAAGCATTCTCGCAAAGTCCCATGCCAGGGAGTCCGCGCCCTCCTCTGGATT
>QJWD01000047.1 GCA_003235465.1 Nitrospirota bacterium
TGTTCGACAACCCGAGTGAGGAGCGAACGCGCGAATTTCTGAAAAGCGTTCTCAACTATTGAAATGGACGTCCCCAGGGCGAAAAAATATCCGCCACGGGCTCCCTGGGGAGTGCTAGAATTTAAATAAAGGACACGCCAGATATACAACGAATAAATTCCGGTTTCTCCCGCACCCGCGCCCCCAATTGGTTCGACAGGGCCGGGCAGGCGGGGGAGAAAAGGGGGCGTCATGCGATACCTGAGGCAGGCCATATCCCTGGCATTCGTCGCGGTCGGCATCCTGTTCACCGCTCCCGCCGGCGCGGATCACGATGCGAGCTGGCCGAAGCGGGTGGACGCTTCCGGCGGCACCCTGATTGTCTACGAACCGGAATACGACCGCTTCAGCGAGACCGAGCTTGCCGGCCGCGCCGCGATAGGCTGGGACGCCGGTGGCGATGCCGGCCCGCTCTTCGGCGCGATGTGGTTCACCGCCAGCACCCAGACCGATCGGGCAACCCGCGTGGTCGAGGTGCTAGGCGCGCGCGTCACCGACTGGCGGTTCTCCGCCGAAAACCCCGCCGAGGGGCCCGCCGTCGGCCCGCTTGTGGAAGCCGAAATCCCGCGCTGGGGCTGGCGCGTGGGCCTCGATGATCTGACTCGTCAGCTCGATCTCCGGGAAAGAGACAGGCAGGCCGCGGAAAAACTCTCGTCGCTGCCGCCGAAGATCCTGTTCTCCACCACCCCCGCCACGCTGATCCTGATCGATGGCGAGCCGGAATGGCGGCCCATCGAGAATTCGCGCCTGCTGAGAGTGGTCAACACGCCGGCGCTCATCGTCATGGACCCTGCGTCGGGCCGGCATTACCTGAATTCGGCAAGCGACTGGATGGAGGCTCCGGGCATTCAGGGGCCCTGGGAGGCGTCGCCCAACCCGCCCGCCGAGTTGGCCGGGCTGGTGAAGCAGTACGATGAGGCGCAGGCCGAACTGCCGCCGCGCGATCCTCTCTTGCCGAAAATCATTGTCGCCACCGAGCCCACCGAACTCATCGTCAGCGACGGTGAGCCGCGCTACAAGCTGTTCCCCGGCAACGAACTGCTTTACATGAGCAACAGCGAAAGCGACGTGCTGCTCGACCTCGCCTCTCAGCGCCACCATGTCCTCCTGTCGGGCCGCTGGTATTCCGGCTGGAGCCTGGACGGCCCGTGGACGTTCGTGCCCGCCGACCGCCTGCCCGCAAGCTTTGCGCGCATCCCGGCGGATTCGCCCAAGGGCCACCTGCTGAACCACGTGGCCGGCACACAGGAGGCCGAAAGCGCGCTAAAGGACGCACAGGTGCCGCGCATCACGGCGGTCAACCGGAACGAAGCGAGGCTGGATGTGGCCTACGACGGTTACCCGCAATTCGCGCCCATCGAGGGGACGGACATGCGCTACGCCGTCAACACCCAGACACCGGTGATCGAAGCCGACGGGCGCTATTACGCCGTCGACGACGGCGTCTGGTTCGTGGCCGATCATCCCGAGGGGCCGTGGTACGTCGCCGATTGGGTTCCCGACAAGATCCTGGCGCTGCCGCCCGACAGCCCGGTCTATTACGTCAAATACGTCCGCGTTTATCACTCGACGCCGGATGTGGTGTACGTCGGTTACACGCCGGGTTATCTCGGCAGTTATGCCTATCACGGCACCCTGGTGTACGGAACGGGGTACCACTACACGCCCTGGATCGGAGCCTATTATTACCCCTGGCCTCTCACCTGGGGGTTTCACGCCCTGTACGATCCCTGGTACGGCTGGGGCTTCGGCTGGAGTTTTCTCTTCTGGTACAGCTGGGGCGTGCATCACCATCATTATTATCCCCACCACCATCACCATATCTACACGCCGCACCACCGGCGGCCGCCCGCCCCTCGGGGCGCGCTGTTCCAGCGGTCCGCGGGCTGGTGGGGGCCCGCCGGATACAGGAGCTTCGAGCGTAAAACCGGCGGCTTCGATTCCGGTTCGCACATCGATACCCGAAGAGACGGCCCGAGGGTTAAAGACGGCTCGCGCATAAACCGCATCTTCCCGGCGCCAAGGGGGGAGAGTTTCAAGGCATCCGGGGCTCCAGGAAAGCCGAGACTTTTCGACAGAAACGGTGGGATCGCCCCGGGCGCTTCCCCGCCGCCCGGCAAGCCGCGCCGGCCTGAGAGCAAGTTCCGGCCGCTGGACAAGTATGATTTCAGCGACCGCTTCAACCAGCACGACCGCATCCGGCCCGACAGGGACCGCGAAACCCCGCCGGGTTCCGGCGCGGGGGAGGAGAGGCCCTATCAGTTTAGTCCCCGGTTCACTCCCCCTTCAGGAGGGAAGGATGCGAGCCCGCGCGGGAGAGAGCCCTTCACCGATGCGCCGAAGTCTCCACGGCTGTTCGAGGAGCGCTCGCCGCGCAGTTCGCCCCCCGCCAGGGCCCCCGGCGTGCAACCCGGTTCGCGTGGCCAGCCCTCGAAACCATTTTCGTCTGGCGGCTCGCCGAAGGCCCCCGGCATTTTCAAGCAGCGAACACCGCCGCCGGCCCAGGCGCCGAACGTTCAGCCCGCGCCGCGCGGCCAGCCCCCGTTTTCGTCTGGCGGCGTATCGAAAGCCCCTGGCGTTTTCAAACAGCGCCCATCGCGTTCGGCGCCGAAAATGCGCGCCGAGTCCGCCCCCGCGCCGTCGCCGCGCCCTGCGCCCTCCGGCCCCGCCTTCAAGAACCCGGGCTCGCGGGGAGGCGGAGGGTCGAACTGGAAGTTCAAGCCGTTCGGGGGAGGCGGCCGAGGCAAGGGCCGCGACTGATTCACCGTGAAGTCAGGCCCGCCGCCGTTTGCGAGTCAGGTAGCGCGCGCGGCTTCCCCGTTCGCGAATCCAGTAGCGGTTGATGTCGCGCTGGACGGGGGCCAGCACCCCGCCCTGCATCCAGATGAGCACCATCTCAAACCACCAGTAATGGGCGGTGTCGAGAGGCACCAGCTTTCTAAGCGCGCCGAAGAAAAAGAACATTGTCGCCGTGGGGATTAGCCCGAAAAGGCCACCTTTGAAGCGGCGGCTGATGTGCGTGTGCACGATGCGAAGCAGAAAATACACTAGCGTCGTCTCGATCGCCACCATGGCCAGGTTGAAGGCGATGTCGACGGCGGCGGGGAACGCGGCCACATCCAGGATCTGCATGAGCGCGCCGTAAATGAAATAGGGAATCAGGGTGAGGCCGTAAAGCGCGAGCGCCCGCATCTCCGGGTTGAGTTTCAGGTGGACGTGTTCCTTGAACTCCTGGTAGTTCCTGTAATACCAGAAGTACAGGTAAAGCCCGAGCGACAGCCCGTAGAACAGGACGAACTGGCCCACCGGCTGCTCCCTCGGTTCGATGGGAAGCAGCTCCCTGTGCTTGAGGCCCAGTTCCGAGCACAGCAGGTCCTTGAAGCGGTAGCGTAGGCCGGTGGCCTTGTCCACCAGCTCCACGTCTAGGTCCAGCGTCTCGTTCGCCAGCATGTCTCCGAGTTCGCGAAGCAGCACTGGGCCGTGCCGCCTTCCTCCCTTGATGATATAAAACGCCTTAAGCGATTCGGCCAGCCGCTTGGAATGCTCCGCCAGCTGCCGCTTTGCCTTGAGCCCGAGATAAATGCCGAGCGCCACCAGGCCGACGACGGGATAGATGGCCCAGGGCGCGTGGGTGAAGGCGATGGCGTCGTACGCGCCGTGCAGGAAGAACACCGACAAAAACCCGCGTGTCAGGTTGCGTTCCGGCATGGGGCAGAACTTCGCCCGCCCCATGAAGTAGCCGAGGATGATGCCTTCGAAGGCGTGGCCGGGAACCGCCGTCAGCATGCGCACGATGCCGACACCGAAGCCGCCCTCGAACACGTAGATCATGTTCTCCAGCGTGGCGAAGCCGCAGCCGAGAACGCCGCCGTAGACGATGCCGTCGAAAGGCTCGTTGAATTCGCGGCGGTCGTAGATCAGGCCCTTGAGGAAGAGAAACTTGCAAAGCTCCTCGGCGAGGGAGACGCCGAAGAAGGCGTAGAACGGAATCTGCCACCAGGCGTATTCGCCCGGCTCGGAGAGAATGTCCTCGAGCCCGAACAGGGCCTGAAAAACCTCTTCGTAGATGTCGCTCGGAAACCAGGCCAGCGCGCCGAACAGGAAGCTTCTCGCCACCATGGCCGCCGGTTCCCGCGCCCATTTGTCGGAATAGTAAAGGTAGACGGCGATGGCGATGCCGGGCCCAGCCGCAAGATAGATGAGAGTGAGAGTTTCCATGTTCCCCGCCGATGGAACGTCTCTTTCGTTACGCAGCGCCGGGCTGGCGTGCGTCGCCCTCTTTTACCGCGATGGGTTCCAAAGGGCCAGTCAAATCTGACGCCCGCCGTGGGAATTCGAATGGTTCCTGTGGTTGTTGAACAGGAGAAGCGAAGCGAGAAGCGCCAGCGCCGCCCCGGTCTGAAAGGCCGCCGCCCTGCCAAACACCTGCCACAGGAGGCCGAACAGCAGGCTTGCCGGCAGCGCGCCGATGCCCACCGCCAGGTGAAAGTAGCCGAACGCCGTGCCGCGCAGGTGTGCGGGCGCAAGCTCCGCCGCGAGCGCCCGCTCCGAGGGCTCCACGAAGCCGTAGTACACCCCGTACAGGAGAAACACCGCCACCAGGCCTTCGATCGATTCCATGGCCGAAAACGCGAGGTAGATGACGGCGTAAAAGCCCCAGCCTGAGATCAGCTGGCGGCGGTGCCCGAGCCGGTCGGAAAACCGGCCGCCGTAATAACTCGCCACCATTTTCACCCCATGATGCAGCGACCACAGCACCGCCACCCAGCCCGCGGGCAGGCCCTGCTCGGTGAGACGGAGGATCAGAAACGCGTCGGTGGAGTTGCCCAGGGTGAAGATGAACACCGCGAAAAGAAACGCGCGAAACTCGCTGCCAAGCCGGCTCCAGTCCGCCATCCAGTCGACGGAGGAGGGTGCGGGGGCGGGTAGGGTGACGGGAGATTCTTTGACACCCAGCCAGGCGATGAGGAACGCGACGAGCGCCGGCGCCGCCGCCAGCAGGAAGATCTGCCGAAGCGGCAGGTCCCAGAGCAGGAGGAGCGCCGCGCCCACCAGCGGGCCGATCACCGCCCCGGCGTGGTCCATGGCCCGGTGCAGGCCGTAGGCCGCGCCGCGCGAGGCGGGCGGCGTGACATCGGCGATCAGCGCGTCGCGCGGCGAAGTGCGGATGCCCTTGCCCACCCGGTCGGTGAAGCGCAGCCCGAGCACCGTGACCCAGCTTTCCGCGAGCCCGATGAGCGGCCGCGCCAGCCCCGCCAGCCCGTAGCCCAAAACGATGAAGGGTTTTCGCCGCCTCGCCCTGTCCGTCCACACGCCGGAGAACACCTTGAGGAAGGACGCCGTCGCCTCGGCCACGCCTTCGATCACGCCGATGGAAAGCGCGCCGGTGCCAAGAACGCTCACCAGGAAAAGCGGCAGGAGGGGGTAGATCATCTCGCTGGAAAAATCCGTGAACAGGCTGACGAGCCCAAGAAGAACCACCGTGCGGGGTATCTTTTTCATTCCTTCTCCATGCACCTTGAACAGGTTCCGGCACCGGCCGCGCCCGCCACGAGCGAGAGCCGCCGGGCGCGATTTTAAACCAGCAGGTAGCCGCCCGCCGCCATCATCACCAGCCCCACCGCCCGGCCGCCGGCGTCGCCCCTAGGCAGCAGCTTTTCGAGCAGGATGAATACGGTGATCGCCGCGACCCAAACGAGGTTCATCACCCCGCCGACGAACAAGAGGCCCATCAGCACCCAGCAGCAGCCCAGACAATACGCGCCGTGCGACAGGCCGCCCAGGAGCGCCCCGAACGCGCCGGGCCGCCAGTGTTCGGCGATGAAATGCGCCGGCGAGCGGCAATGCGTGAGGCAGCGGTTCTTAACCGGCAGCCACTGGTAGAGGCCCGCCGCCATGAGGATGCCCGCGCCGAGGGCCGGGCTTTTTGCGACCATCGCCGGGGAGAGCAGGGCGGCCCGGTCCAGTGCCCATTGCAGGGCGGTGGCAAAGAGGCTGAACAGCACCCACATGGCGAGGTAGCCGGAAACAAACGCGGAGACAGGCAAGGCGGCGCTCCCCTCCCGATGAGCCTTTCTTGCGATCTGCTGAAAGATGAGCACTGCCGGCAACACGGAAGGGGTCATCATGCCTACCATCATCACCGCCCACATCAGGAACATCATCAGGAAGTGGCTGGGGGTCCAGGGGTGGATGCCCATCATGCCCATGTTTTCGGCCATGTGGAACAGGTAGGCCCAGGCGAGGCCCGCCACCCCGGCGAGCGAGAGGGCGGCAGGCAGAATATCGCGGCCGGGCCGGCTCGGTCGGGGGAGCATGGGCGGCGATCAGCGGATGACGCCGTCCTGATTCATGTGCAGGATGTTGAACTGGCCGTAGCTGTCGTTCAGGTCGAGCGTGATGCCGGCGTTCACCCGCGAACTGGCGGAGCCGACCTCGGCGTAGGTGTATTCGAAGCCGCCGGGCAGGTGAATCCCCATCCTGTCCTCACTGCCGCTGAACGGGTTGATAATCGGCCTTCCGGACGATTCGACCAGGCCTTCTATCCGCGTGCGGGCGCGGCGGGCGTCCACATCGATCTCCATGTCGATAGGTGCGAAGACCGGGTCCAGCACCTCCTTCATGGTGCTGTTGAACACGTAGAAATGCGTGGCGCCCGGTTTGGTGGATTCGCCGTGGGCGATTTTCCTGATCGCCTCGCGCTGCTTATCGTCGGCGCGCTGGTCAATGATGAACTGCTGGCGGCCGTTGCCGCTCGCCACCTCACCCGGCCACTGGTAAAGCCCGACAAAGCGGAGCCCGTCGAGCGTCGTGTCATTAAAATACCCCTCCTCGATGATCACGCTGCCGATGGCCTCGCAAAAACCATGCGTGCTGGGCGAGTTGAACTGGCAGGGGCAGCCGTAATCGCAATTGCAGTTGCTGAATTCCATGCCGCGAATCATCCACTGGTCTGTCATCGTTTACCCTCCTTATCCTTGGTCCGCAAGCGAGTGCCGGGCCAGCCATCCGCCCGCGCATTTCTAATCATAGCATTATAACCGGATTTTTCCTCCCCGGCACCCCTGGGATAGGGGCCCGCCCGGCCCGCCAGGCGTCCGGCAAAACCCC
>QJWD01000030.1 GCA_003235465.1 Nitrospirota bacterium
CCGCCTGGAAGAAACGCCGCGCTATCACCGGGGGCTCAAATTATGAAATATCGCGAGGACAACCCGTCCACCGGCCTGGTCCATGTCGTCCGGACGTTCTGGCCGATGTTATGGCAAAAAAAGCGCACGCTCTTTTTCGCTTACGCCATGAGCCTCGCCTCGGTCGCGGCGCTCGTCCTCTCGCCGTGGCCGCTCAAGCTGATCATCGACAATGTCCTGGGCGGCGATCCGCTGCCTGCGCTCCTTTCAGGCATTGCCGTCAACGAATCGAAAAGCGCCTGGGTGATCGGCCTGGCGGCGGCTTCGGCGCTCTTTGCGGCTCTTGGCGCCTTCGCTTCGGCCAGGGAGAAGAAGCTGCACAACCGGCTGCGCGAAGGCATGGCTCTCGATCTTCGCGACCGCATGCTCACTCACCTGCAAACGCTGTCCGAAAACATTCGCCAGCGCCACTCCACCGGAGACCTGGTGCTGAGGTTGATCGACGACGTGCACCAGCTGGTGCGCCTGTTGACCCGCACCACGCCGCTGGTCATCCGGCACCTGATCGCCATGGTGGCGACGTTCGCGGTGATGTTCTGGGTGGAGCCCCTGCTGGCGCTCTTGTGCCTCGCCATCGTCCTGGTTCTGGCCGTCCTGGTGCGCAAGTTCTCCTCGCCGCTCCACGCCGCGTCGCGCGAGAAGCGCGAACTCGAGGGAACGTCGAGCGGCCTGGCGCAGGAGATCGTGCGCGGCCTCAAGACCACCCAGGTGCTGGGCCGCGAGGGCAGCGTGCGCAAGCGATTTCACGATTTCAACCGCAAGAGCCTGCATGCGGGCGTGGAGGAAGCCGACATCGCCGTGCGCATGGAGCAGACGCTGCAAACCGCCAACGGCGTCGCCGTCGGTCTCGTCATCGGCGGATCGGCCCTTTTGGTGCTGGCCGGGCACCTGACGGTGGGCGAGCTCACCGTGTTCGCGACCTACATCCTGCAATTGCTGAAGCCGGTGGAAAAGATCAACGAATTGTATTCCGCCGTGGCGCGCGGCGTCGCTCGAGGCGAGCTGCTCATCGGCCTGTTCAACATCGCCCCCGAGGTGGAGGACACGGGCGATGTCGTTCAACTCGAAGCGGGGCCGAAAACCCTCAGGATCGAGAATCTCTCGTTCTTCTACCCCGGCCAGAACCCGGGCCAGGTGGTGTTTAAAGATCTCAACCTGACCCTCGAACCCGGCCGCCTGACAGTGCTCACCGGCGCCAGCGGCAGCGGCAAGAGCACCCTGCTCTACCTGCTTCTCCGCCTGTTCACGCCTAGCGCGGGGGAAATCTACCTGAACGGGCAGCCCTACTCCCGCCTCGGCCTCAAGACCCTCAGGTCCCAGTTCGCGGTGATGCTGCAGGAAACCCACCTTTTCGCCGACACGGTGCGCGGCATCCTGGAGCCACCGGGCAAATGCGACGATGAACGCCTCTGGCATGCCCTCGGGCAGGTCGGTCTCGATCAATACGTCCGCAACCTTCCCGGACGCCTCGACGCGGTTTTAAACGAGGAAGGCCTGAACCTGTCCGGAGGCCAGCGCGCCCGCCTGTCGCTGTGCCGGGCGCTGCTGATGGAAAGGCCGATCCTCATTCTCGACGAGCCCCTCGCCAACGTCGACATGGCGTCGCAGGCCATTATCCTCGATTCGCTGGAGAGCTACATCGCAGGCGGCGGGCACTGCCTGGCCCTCACCCACCAGAGCCTGCTTCTGGAACGGGCGGATGTGCTCCTGAAACTTGAAAACCACCGCATCATCGAAATCGCCGCGTCGCCTTGGGCGAGGGAGATTGCGTGATGACCATGAGCCTGCTCAGTGACCCTTATCTGGCCTACCAGGATCGCCTCCGGGAACTTCGCCAGGACACGCTGCCGGTCATGGCGATCCGGGAGACCCTCGGCCTCGAAGACAGCGTGGGCTGGAAGCGCATTTTCGGCCGGTTCGATCCGGACGGCGCGCCCTACTGCACACTGATTTTCGAAACCACCGGGGGGACGCAAAAGCTTTGCCTGATCGAGGTTTTTTCGTCGCCATTCAAGGTGGATGAGAGTCAACACGCCTGCTGGCAAAACGACACCCTCGGCTGGTTCAAGGTCACGCCGTTTCCCAACGATCCTGCGCTCTCCACCCTGCCCAGACTGCTGGCCATGGGAGAGAGCATCCGCGTTGTGCGCTACCGGCCGAGAAAAAGATGCACGCTCATCTCCCGCCACGGCGATGAGCCGCCCACGTTCATCAAGGTGTTTCCAGATCTCTCCGGCAAACAGGTCCACGAAGAGAGCTTCGAACTGTTTCAGGCCGCCCTTTCCGGCCGCCTTCAGTTCGACGTCGCGCAGCCCCTCGGCTGGGACGGTGACATGCGCGCGCTCTGGCAGGCCGCCGTTCCCGGCCGCCCGGTCGAGGACGCCTTGCTTTTTGGCGGGGACCTCAGCCTGCCCTGGCGCATGTGCGCCGCCCTCGCCTCGCTCGGCGAAAGCGGGCTGATGCCGAAAGAGACCCTCGACATGGAGGGCCAGATGGAAAGGAGCCGGCGCTACCTGGGGGACTTGAGATACCGCCTGCCCTCCCGGCAGGGCGAAATCGAACACCTCCAGCATAGCCTTACCGAGCGGATGCGGAAGGCGGAGACGAGACCGCTTCAACCCATTCACGGCTCCCCGCACGTGCACCAGTGGCTTATCGATGGAGACCGCCTCGGCCTGGTCGATTTCGATCGCCTGTCCCTCGGCGACCCGGAGCTCGATGTCGCGACCTTTCTCGCCGAGATGGATTACGAAGACCCCAAGCGGGTTCCCGTTCACGATATCAACCGGGCGTTCATCGAGGGTTATGAATCGGCGGCGGAGCCGCTCGATCCAATCCGGCTTGCCACCTACCGCGCCCACAAACACATTTCCAAGGCGCTGAAGGCCTCGCGGGCGGTTCGGCCCGATGCCGCGGCCCGCGCTGCGGCGAACCTGAAACGCGCCCTCGCCTGCCTGGAGGATACCCCGTAATGAAATCCCTGCTTTTTTATTGCCAGCACTCCCTGGGCATGGGCCACCTGACCCGCTCGTTCACCCTGGCCGGCGCGCTGACCAAGGCGTTTCGCGTTCACTTTATCAACGGCGGCCCGTTTCCCGCGGGAATCCAGATACCTTCCGGCATCGAAATCACCTCCCTGCCTCCCCTCGGCATGGACAAGGAAACGCAACTCATCAGCCAGGAGGCGCACTTTTCGGTGGACGAGGCGCGGGAAAAACGCCGGCGCATGATTCTCGACCTGTTTCACGAAACACAGCCGGAGGTGCTGTTCATCGAGTTCTTTCCCCTGGGGCGAAAGAAATTCGCCTTCGAGCTCATCCCCTTGCTCGAGTCTGCACGCATTCGCGAAGGCGGGCGGCCGCGCGTCTATTGCAGCATCCGCGATATTCTGGTGCACCGGCCGGGGGCAAAGCAGCAGGCGCACGACGACCGGGCGGCCCGGCGGCTGGAGGAATACTTCGACGCCCTCCTGGTGCATTCCGATCCCGCGTTTGCCAGCCTGGGAGAATCGTTCAAACCAAACCAGCCCGTGCCGGTGCCGGTGCATTACACCGGCTTCGTCGCGCCCCCGAGACAGGAAGCCGGGAAACCGGGGGATGACGCGCCGGTGCTGGTTTCCGCCGGCGGCGGGCGGGTGGGTTACCCCCTCTTCCGCGCCGCCCTGAACGCGCACAAGGCCCTGTGGCAGCGCTACCGCCTGCCGATGAAGATGGTGACGGGGCCGTTTCTGCCCGAGCTGGAATGGGAGTCGCTGCGCATCGCGAGCCAGGGGTGCGAGGGGCTCACCCTGCTCCGCTCGGTTCCCAACCTGCTCGAGCACCTGCAAAAGGCGCGCGCCTCGGTGAGCCAGTGCGGCTACAACACGGTGCAGGATATCCTTCGCGCCGGCAGGCCGGCGCTGGTGGTTCCCTTTCAGGAGGGGCAGGAAAACGAGCAGATCGACCGGGCCCATCGCCTGAGCAGCCTGGGCGCGGTGCGCATTCTGGAACAAAAGGACCTTGACGCCGCAAGCCTCGGGGATGAAATTCTCGCGTTGCTCAAGTTTCAGCCCGCGCCGCTCTCGCTCAACCTGGATGGTGCGAAGCGCACTCTGGAAATCGTGCAGGATGGGCCAGACGAAAGCGCCGCACAGAACAGCGGCGCGGCGCGCGTCTTCGAGGTGAAGAAAAAATCCACAGACTGGCTCCAGCCGGTGCGCGAGGCGCTCGAGAACCGCCAGGTGAGGATATTCTTTCGCAACGACGATGCCGGCTGGTCCAGCGAAAAGCTCCTGCGCCTGGTCGACCTGTTCATCCACCGGGAGACGCCGATCGACCTGGCTGTCATCCCCGCTGAGCTGCACGAGGGCCTGGCGCAAAACCTGCTCGCGAGAAAGGCCGCCGAACCGCGCAAGGTGGGTCTCCATCAGCACGGCTTCCTGCATTGCAACCACGAGACCGAGGGCCGGAAATGCGAGTTCGGCCCCTCGCGCCCGCTTAGCCTGCAGCTAAACGACATCGAGGAAGGCAAGGCCCGGCTCGCCGCGCTTTTGGGCGACGCGGTCGATCCCATTTTCACGCCGCCGTGGAACCGCTGCACGCAGGACACCGTGACCGCGCTGCAATCGCTGGGGTTTATGACCCTGTCACGCGACCGGGCCGCGAAGCCCGTGGAAGCGGGCGGGCTCGTCGAAATTCCCGTGCACGTGGACTGGTTCAAAAAAATTCAGGGCGTCCGCATTACACAAGAGGCCCTCGGCCACGCCCTCGCCGACGCCATCCGGAATCACGCCTGCGTGGGCGTCATGCTGCATCACGAGGTGTTCGAGGAGGACGACTGGGGTCATTTGAGCGACTTTCTGCAATTTTTAACATGCCACCCCAACGCCACTTGCGGTACTATGATGGACTTGCTGGGCGCTTTTTTTCAAAGCAACACGATTGACCATAAATCGGATATTCACACGCATGCTGTTTCGAATTCTCCTCTTAGCGCTCATCAGCTTTCCGCTCCTGGTTTCCAATCACGCTGAGTCCAGAACCTTCACCGGCAAGCGGGTCAAAGTGACCGGCGCCTGGAACGGCGAGCGCATCATCGGTGAAAAGCTGGAGTACCGGGACCCGGAAAAGGACATCAACCGGGGCCAGGTGAGCGGCCGCATCGATGAAATCAACCTGGACAAACAATGGCTTCAGGTCGGCCCCGTCCGCGTTGTATGGAACAAGGGCACCCGCTTCAAGCAACTGAGCCTCGCCAGCCTCAAGCCCGGCGACAACGTCAAGGCCTCGGGACGCATCCTTTCCCCCGGCGTCATGGGCGCGGAGAGGATCTCTCTTGGGTCCTCCTCGGTCAAGGCGAATCAGGTACAGCTGATCGGCGCGACCGAGGACGGCGCACTCACCGAAGACAAAAAGGCCCTGCTGCTGAAGGTGATGGGCGTGCTGGTCGAAATCCCGCGCGATTTGGATGTCAAGGTATCCCGCTTGACCACCCGGCCTGACGACCACCGCCCCGACGAGCAGTTCACCGCCCCCCTGTTCGGCCGTCCCCTGACCATCGGCGGCGAATACGAAATCTCTCCCATCTACCGCAAGGACTTCGCCCTCGACGATGCCGAGGACGACGACCTGTTCCGCCTCGATCAGGAAATTCAGCTCGAGATGTTTTATTCCTTGCACCCGCGGGTATTCATGTTCGTCGAGGCCAAATTATTCTGGGAAAAGGAGCTCTTTAAGGAGGGCGGCGGCGCCGAATCGGAAGCGGGCCTGGATCGAGGCGAAACCTGGCTCTACCTGGATCGGATGTGGGGCAGCCCGTTCGCGCTGCAGGTCGGAAGGCAGAATTTCAACGATGACCGGGAATGGTGGTGGGATGAGGATCTCGACGCCGTCCGCCTGCATTACGACAGCTTCCGCTTTCACGGCGAGGTGGCGGTGGCGCAGGAGCTGGGGAACGACAGCACCCGCTTTCACAAGCCCGACGACGAGTTCGACATTTTTGACCCGGAAAAAAAGGATGTGTTCCGCCTGATCTCGCATGCCATCTGGCAGTACCAGCCGAGGCAGATCGCGGAGGGCTTTCTGCTTGGCCAGTTCGACCATTCTTCCACCGAAAGCCCGGGTCAACTGGTGGAAACACTAAGGGAGGATTCGGTGGATGGCGATCTCTGGTGGGCCGGAGCGCGGCTCAGGGGGAAACTCAAGGACCTGCCCGGCGGCCGGGTGGATTATTGGGGGGACCTGGCCCTCGTCTGGGGCGAGGAGGATTTGATCGACTTCAACGAACTGGGCGGCGGGGTGAGCCAGGCGGTGGACAGGCAGAGGAACGACGTCTTCGGCTGGGGGCTGGATATCGGCGCCTCCTGGACGCTGCCCGCGAGGTTCTCGCCAACGGTGACGTTCGGCTACGCCTTCGGTTCCGGCGACAGCGATTTGGGCGACGGCGACGACGGCAACTTCCGCCAGACCGGGCTCAACGACAACAACGACCGCTTCCGCGGCGTCGACCGTTTTCGCTACTACGGGGAACTGCTCCGGCCGGAGCTGTCCAACCTGCACATTTTCACCCTGTCCCTGGGCGTGCCGTTCATGACCAACAGCTCGGTGGAGCTGGTGTTCCACGATTACCGCCAGGTCACCGCGACGGACTTTTTAAGGGACAGCCGCCTGGACGCCGACCCGCTGGGCGAGGACACCCACATCGGCAACGAGCTCGACCTCGTGATCGGTCTTGAGGAATGGGAACACTGGGAGCTGGAATGGGTGGGTGCTGTTTTCCGCTCGGGCGACGCGTTCGGCCCGCTCTCGGGCGAGTACGCGTTCAACACCTTCTTCAAGGTCAACTACAACTTCTAGCGGGCAAACCGCCCCGCCGCTTCCAGCTCCATTCTGGAATTGGCCGCTTCAGGCCACCAGCGTCAGATTGTGAATCCAGATTGAAACATCCACCATGATCATCACCAGTTCTTTCATCGTCTTTCCCTCCTAAAAAGTCAGCCCTCCAGGCCGAAGACATGAGCTCCCGGGTTTCCTTCCGCTCCGGGAAAAGTTACCCATCAAATTGCATAGACGATGCCATTTTTCAGGAAGTTTTCCAGCGGTTTGAGAAAGCCTT
>QJWD01000385.1 GCA_003235465.1 Nitrospirota bacterium
GCGAGGGTGGCCTTGAAAACCTTTTCCCACGCGTAGGCGTGCGGGCCAATGTCGAATTCGATGTCGGTCTCATCGGTCTCGCTCAGGTTGTAAACAACCCACGAGGCATTCTCACAGCCACCTTTTTCGCCGGGCGCGAGTTCGATGATGTTCGCGCTGGCTGCTGCAACAAAAGCAAAGATTGAAAAACATGCTACCAAGCTGATTACCGTCCTTCTCATGATGCTCCCCCTTTCAAAGCGGATTTTAAAAGGAAAAAAACTCACCAAGTATTCCTCACTTCTCCAGAAACTTTACCACCTCCCATCGGTGCTTCTAAACCAGTACATCCTATATATATGGGATTCTTTGATCGAAGAATCGTAAGTTCCGATTTATAAATATAAAACGACTGGACGAACCGGCTTTTCCAGGATCGATTGAAAATATCAAAAGGCCCCTGGGAAGTCAAGTTTTAAATTCTCGCCCCCTCCATCCCGAATATTAACACCTTTAATATCATGGAATTGCCGAAACCTCTTTCTTTAAAAAGGTTTGGGGGCGGCCCCAGGGGCGGCCGAGAAGCCGGAGGCGGCGTCAGACGCGGAATTTGAGGGAGGACAGGCTGGTCAGGCTGAGCGAGTTGATCAGGGCCTTTTCCCCCTCCTCGCTGATTTCGTTGATCACCAGCTGGATGCTGCGTAAATTCTTTAAATATTTGGCGTTAGCCAGGTGGAACGCGCCCTCGTCGCCGATGCCGTTGGACGCCAGGTTGAGGGACCTCAGGTTGCCGAAGATGGGCGATTCGGTGATCGCCTTGACGCCGTCGTTGCCGATGTTGTTCTGCGACAGGTCGAGAGCGCGCAGATTGCGCAGTTTTTCACACTGCGCCAGGGCCCGCGCGCCCACCTCGCGGATGTATTTCGCCTTCAGGTTGAGCACCTGGCCGTCGGGGCTCAGGTGATTGTCGATCAGTTCGTCAATCGTTGCCATGGTGCATCCTCATTGAAAATGTGGCGCCTGCCCGCGTGGGTCCGGCCGTGTCATCCCTGGCCCTCAATCGATTTGGCCTCGAAACCGTATTCGTCGTAGGCCTTCCAGCCCTCCTGGATCATTTTCTTGGCGTACTTGACCATCAAAGTGGCCTGGGAATGGCCGGGGCTGATTTCGAGGGTTTTTTTCAGCAGCTTGAGGGCGAGCTTCACATCCTTGACCTCATCGCCGTAAAGGCGGATCTGGCGCGACTTGTCGATGAGGTCGGACGCCCACTTGTAATAGGTGTCCGAGATGCGCTCGGGTGCGCTTTTGCGGAGAAAATCCGCGATCTCCTCGTCGGCCTTCAGCGTGTTCATGTGCTTGAGCGCCGCCTCGAATTCGGCGATGGGGCCGATGTAGTCATCATCGTTCACCTCGGTGATGGCTGCGCCGGCCTTGTGCGCCGAATGCAGGCCCACCGAACTGCGCACCACGGTGCCCTGGATGCCGGAGATGGTTTTCTGGAAATACAGTTCGCCGCGCGCGAAATGGACGATGGCGCTGTACTCGTGGTCCTTGTCGAGGCTGAGCGCCTGCTCGAATTCTTCGAGAGCCTCTTCCTTGTTGCCGAGTTCGCTTAGCGCCTCGCCGAGGTTGTAATGATGAACGGCGTTGTCCGGCTCTTCCTCGATCTGGCGGCGGAATTCCTCGATCTGCGCCTCGAGGTCGAATTCGACTTCTTCCTCTTCGCCGTCCTCATCGATGTGATCCTCATCGGCGGGGGCCTCATCGGGGGCCTGGCCCTCTAATACCTTGCCGGATTCATCGGCAGGCGGCGCGGGGTCTACCGCGTCCTCATCGGTCTCTTTTTCTTCATCGCTCATGGTATGCCTTGCAGCCCGGTTTAACGCCTGCCGCTGCCCTTGCAATGGGAGCTATTGCGCCTGGGCGGCCGCCTTCTTCTGGCCGCGCACCGGGCGGATGGCCGAAAGCGAAAGCCCCGGCCCCTGGCGCGGGCTCGGGTAGGCTTTGCCGCGGATAAAGTTGAACGTCCAGGCGTAGGTGTCGTCCTTCACCTCGCTGCTCCAGAAGCAGCAGCTGGTGTAGCCGAAAATGGGGTCCATGTGCACCTGGTTGACGGTCCAGTAATATTTCCAGGGGATGGATTTTTTCTCATCGTACAGGGATGCGAGCTCGTCGCGGGTTGGCAGCCGCCAGTCCGCGTGGCCGGCGAACTGGTTGCTGTTCAGTTCGGCGATGTAGTCGCCCGCCATCTTCCAGTTCATCCATTTCTTGAGCTCCTGGTAGGAGTCCTCCTGCTTCCACATGAGGCCCTGGGCGAGGTCTGTCACCGTGCCGTCGCCGTTGTCGACATAGCGCGGGTCGTTCGACGGCTTGAGCTGTTCCTTGGGCTCGTTGAGCGAGAGGATCTGCCCGTCGAACAGGTCGTCCGCGGCGGAAGAGCCCGCGGCCAGGAACGCCGCGGCAAGAACGAGCGCCGCGGCCGGGTGGCGCATGCTGGTGAAAAAAAATCGCATCATCATAAGTTTCCGCCACAGCGGGCGGGCAGAGAGTGAGGGGGCGGTCATTCGCCTTCTGGCGCCCAGTCCGGGTCCCACGAGAGGCAGAGCCCCGCGGGGTTGCGGAACTGCCCCGGCTCCTTGCCGATGATTCCCCACTTGGAGACAAAGTTGAGATCGGGATCGAATTTCTGCACGCGCTGGTTCAGGGTGTCGAGGACGAACACGAAACCGTAAGGGTCTTCCACCACGGCCATCGGGCAATTGAACTGCCCGTCGCGCTTTCCGGCTTCGCCGACCACGCCCAGCGAGTGGCCTTCGCGGTCGAAGATCTGCAGCCGGTTCTGGCTCTTTTCCGCCACCAGCAGGGTGCCATCCCTGCGCACGGCGAGGCTGGTGGGGAAGTTGAGGCGGCCCGCTTCGAAACCGTATTCGCCGAACTTGGACAAAAACTGCCCGTCCTCGTTGAAAATCTGGATGCGCTGGTTGTCCCTGTCGGCGACGTAGATGTTGCCTTCCCGGTCCAGCGCGAGGCCGGTGGGGAACTTGAGAAAGCCGTCGAAGTTGCCCGCCAGGCCGAAGCTCATGAGGAAATCGCCGTCGTCATCATAGCGTTTGACGCAGTGGTTGGACGTGTCGGCGACGAGGATGGTGCCCATGGGCTCGGCGAGGATGCCCTCGGGCCAGTAGAACTTTTCCTGCCCCCAGCCCTCCTTGCCGAATTCGAAAAGGAAGTCGGCGTCGGGGTCGAATTTCTGAATGCGGTGGCAGCCGGTGTCCGCCACCCAGATGTTGTTGTTGACGTCCACCGCCACCGCGCCCGGGGTTTTGAACTCGCCCTCGTTGTAGGGCGGGCGGGTGCCGCCGGAGCGGCCGAAGGTGGTGAGGAACTTGCCGTTGCCGTCGAACTTCTGAATGCGGTCGTTGCCCGAATCGGCGATCCAGATGAAAAGCTTGGAATGATCGACGGCCGGTCTTTCGGGCAGCTCCTCGGGCAGGCGCCCGCCCGCTTCGACGAGTTGCACCGAACCTGCCGTCTCGTCATCAAGAACGTCTTGTATTTCTTCTGTCATGGTTTCAATGTTCCCGCCCGCCCGCGTGGCGGGGGCGTCTCAAGCATTTAATTCGCGTGGAGGGAAGGCGGGCAGGCTTCGCCCGGCGGGGAAGAAACCCACAAACGGCAGCCGCTCTGGCGCGGCTTTTTTGTCAGCGGCTTCGCCATGCGGCCAACCCCGGCCATCCGGCGCGTTTACTTCACCATGAACGCCTTGCAGTCCAGCACCTGGTACTCGAAGTCGCAGGCCTTCTGCAGCTCGTCCAGCCGTTCGTTCCAGTGGGTCTTGAAGTTGTCGAGATTTTCCGATTTCGGTTTTTTCTTCATCAGGCCCACTTCCTTGTACAGGGGCTTGACGAGGTTCTTGTGAATCATCTGGATCACGTTGCGCAGCTTGACGATGCAGTCCTTGGTGACCAGTTCGCGGGTCACGCCGTCCACCTTTTCCAGGAGGCGCAGGAAAGACTGGATGGTGGTGATCTGCGCGGTGTAGCTTTCCGCCAGCTGGTGGTTGTATTTCAGGCCGCAGTCGATGTACGCCGCCATCAGGTAAACGCCCACATGATGGTCGAACTGGACGGAAAGGGTGATGAGCTTCTGGAGGTAATCGACCTCCCTGAGATCCTCCTCTTCCTCCTCGCCTTCCTCGAGCTCCTGGGCGGCTTTTTCCTTCTCTTTGAGCAGCTCCTGCTTGATTTTTTCAAGTTCGCTCAAGTCGGCAAGGGAATCGACGTCTTTCGTCTCTTGGGCCGCCTTGGCGCTGTCTTCTGTTTCCTCGGGATTCGGGGTATCCGTTTTCGGGTCGCTCAAGGGACCACCTCCTGTAAAAACACTTATAATTATGGCAATAAAATCAATGCGTTTTGCAAACCTTTTGGGAATGGGTAAAAGTATAATCTTTTACATGCGAGAGTGTCAAGACATTATCCTCCCGATTTTACAAGGCTTAGCGCCCTTTCGAGGGGGAGGGACGGGGGTGGCCCGGCCGCCCTCGCGGAAGGCGGAAATGGTTCGTTGACACGGTCCAATCCGAGCGTTTATGCTTAGACCACCGATAAAAGTTTCTCTTTGAATTTCAAGAGGCCGCGACACCCGCGGCCGCCCAAGGCCATGAAAACAGCACTCGTCTTTCCGCCGCAATGGTTTCCCAGCCAGCCCTACCTGGCGCTGCCAACGCTGAAGGGCTACCTGGAGGCCAAGGGCCACGCCGTCGACCAGTTCGATTTCAATATCGAAAGCTACGATCTCTTCTTCACCCGCGCCTACCTGGCCCGCGCGGTGGACAAGATCCGCCAGCGCCTTTCGGCCCCGGCCTACACCGTCGACGAGCGCGAGGCGCACAACGTCTACCGGCAGATCCTGGGCGACGAGGCCTTCCTCGAAAGCGTCCTCGGTGAAGTGGAGGACGCGAAGAGCGTCCTGAGAGACGAGACGCGTTTCTTCCAGTTCCAGGAATACAAGCGGGCGTACACCACGCTAAAGATCGCCATGAAGCTCGTGTCCTACGCGCACCACCCGACGCGGCTCGACCTCGAATCCTTTTTCATGAAGGGCACGCCGGAAGAGAACCTGGAAGGCATCCTGAGCGCGACGGAAGACAGGACGAGGAACCCCTTCCTCGAGCTTTACGAGGACGGCCTCTTGCCGCCGGTCGACTGGCGGGCCTACGGCCTCGCCGGCATATCCATCATCCACGTCGGCCAGGTGATTCCCGGGCTGACCCTGGCTCGCGTGCTGAAGAAACAGCACCCCGGCCTGCATGTCGTCATCGGCGGCAGCGTGTTCGCCCGCCACAACGACCTCCTCGACGGCAAGGAAGCCCTGTTCGAGAAGATCTTCGACAGCATCATCCTGTTCGAGGGCGAGCACCCGCTGGACGAACTGGTGAAGCACGTGAAGGAAGGACGGCCGCTCGACACGGTGCCCAACCTGATCCACCTGAAGGAAGGCAGGGTGGTGCGTAACGAGAAGGCCAAGAGCCTGCCCTACGACCAGCTCCACCGGCCCAATTTCGACGGCCTGCCGCTGGACAAATACCTGATGCCCTACCCGGTGCTGCCCTACATGGCGAGCCGGGGCTGTTACTGGGGCAAATGCACCTTCTGCACGCACAGCTTCATCTACGATTCCTACTACCGCAAGGAAAACGAATCCCGCGTCGCCCTCGACCTGGACTACCTGGGCAAACGCTACAACACCCGCTATTTCACCTTTTCCGACGAGGCCATCTCGCCCAACGCGTTTCGCCGCATGTCGCAGGCGATCCTCAAGCAAAAGGTCGACATGCGCGCCCTCGGCATGCTCAAGTTCGAGTCGGGCAACGTCGAAAGCCCCGACCTGTTCGAGGAAATGCGCAGGGCCGGGTTCATCATGCTGTTCTTCGGCCTGGAGAGCGCCAACGACCGCATCCTCTCCATCATCGACAAAGGCTGCGACCAGGTGACGGAAAAGCTCGTGCTGGAGAACAGCGCCCGCGCGGGGATATGGAATCACCTGTACCTGTTTTTCGGGTTCCCCACCGAAACCCGCGAGGAAGCCGAGGACACCATCCGCTTCACCCTCGAAAACGGCGAGGTGGGCCGTGGCGTCATCCATTCGGTGGGCCAGTCGATCTTCACCCTGGAGAAGGATTCCGCCGTGTACCACGACCCCGGCCGCTTCAAGATCAACCGCATCAGGCGCGATCCAAACCGGGACATGGCGATCATCTTCGATTTCGATATCGACGAAGGGATGTCGCGCGAGGAGGTGATGGAGGTGTATGAATATTTCGACGCCGTCATCAACGAGGCGTTTCCGTCGCGGAAAATCTGGAATTTTCTCTCCCGCGAACATTTCCTGCTCTACCTCGACCGCTTCGGCCGCGAGGAAATCCAGAACATGGCGCGCCGGGCCGAGGAAATGGCCGGGGCCTGAGCGGCCTTCGGCGCGCTTGACAGCTAAGGCGGCATCCCATAAAATTCAATACCATCCAAACCGTAATCGAACGAATCACCAGGAGATCAGCCCGTCATGTCCGAATCTAGAGGCAAGCCCACCGATTGGGTGACCATGAAAATCGATCCCGAAATCTTCCAGGAACTGGGGGTTCGTGATCCGGAGGAGGTCAAGCGCGAACAGCTGATCATGAAAAAGATCCGCCAGGTCAAGAAGGAGTTGAAGGACGACCCGGACAACCTGGAAAAGCTTTGCGAGCTGGCCACCTACTACATCGACGGCGGAAACTTTGACGACGCCATCAAGCTGCTCAAGCAGGTGATCGGCAAGGACAGCAAGATCGCCCGCGCCTACAAGCTCATCGGAACCGCCTACATCCTCTCGCGGCACGAAGATGAAGCCTTGCGCGAGCTCAACCGCGCCGCCGAGCTCGACCCCAACGATGTGGAAGTGTTCTTCAACCTGGGCGGCGTCTACATGCTCAAGGAGTATTTCCCCAACGCCGTGCAGGCGTTCCGGCGGGTGATCGAGATCGACCCGACCGACACCATGGGTTACGCCAACCTGGCGGCGGCCTACGACATGCAGATGATGTACGACGAGCAGATCCGCGTGCTCAAGAAAGTGCTGATGTTCAGCCCGGAGGACAAGGAGCT
>QJWD01000311.1 GCA_003235465.1 Nitrospirota bacterium
AGCGAGAGCGTTAAGAGGCGACCCGGCCCACCCGCAGGAGACAAGGGTGAGGAGGAGAACAAACCGGCGGTGGAACGTTATCATGGCCCTAGTCCTTTTCATCGGTGAAGAGGCATAAACTGCCGCCCTGAAACCCGGCGGCCCAGAGTCGCTATTGGAGGCCATTTCCGGGAACTTTTCAAGGCCTTTTGCGGGCTGGTGCCCTCGGCGGCAGGGTTGACTTTGGCCTGCCCAGGAACTACAATTTCTCCGCCTATGACTCCACAAGATATTAAAAATATTTACCTTATCGCCATCTGCGGGACGGGCATGGCCTCCCTCGCCGGCCTCCTCAAGGACGCCGGGTTCAACGTCAGCGGTTCGGACAGCAATATTTACCCGCCGATGAGCACGCTGCTCGAAAGACAGGGCATCGAGATCAAGCCGGGCTACCGCGCCGAAAACGTTCCCGCCGGGGCCGATCTCGTCATCATCGGAAACGCCGTGTCGCGGGACAACCCCGAGGCAGAGGCGGTGCTTTCGGCGGGGCTCGCCTACACTTCGTTTCCCGAAGCGCTGGCGCGGTTTTTTCTCGCCGGCCGGAAATCCCTGGTGGTGGCGGGCACCCACGGCAAGACGACGACCACGTCGCTGCTGTCCTGGGTGCTGCACCAAGCGGGGCAGAAGCCCGGCTTCATGGTTGGCGGCTGGCTGAAGAATTTCGATGGCAACTACCGCGTGCCCGGGGGGCCGTTCTTCGTCACCGAGGGCGACGAGTACGACACCGCGTTTTTCGACAAGGGCGCGAAGTTCCTGCACTACCGGCCGCACGGCGCGATTCTCACCGGCGTCGAGTTCGACCATGCGGATATTTTCAAAGACCTTGACCATATGAAGTCGGCGTTTAGAAAGTTCGTCGAATTGATACCGGAGGAAGGGCGTTTGTTGGTAAAATTCGACGACACGCACGCAAACGACATACTTGACGCCGTCCGCTGCCCGGTGGAAACCTACGGTCTTAAGGAAGGGGCCGACTGGCGCGGGGCGAATTTCCACATGCGAGGCGGCGAAGGGTTCTTCGACCTGGTCCACCGGGGCCGCCATGTTGGCGAGGTGCGGTTGCCGATGATCGGCCGGCACAACGCAGAAAACGCGGTGGCGGTGGCGGCGCTCGCCATTGGCATGGGTCTCGGCGAGAGCGAGGTGTGCCGCGCCTTTTTGGGTTTCAAGGGCATTCGCCGCCGGCAGGACGTGGTGGGAGAAAGAAACGGCGTCACCGTCATCGACGATTTTGCCCACCACCCGACGGCCATCGACCTCACCATCGAAGCGGTCAAGGAGGCGTTTCCTGGAAGCCGGGTGTGGGCGGTGTTCGAGCCGCGTTCGGCGACCTCGAGGCGCAATGTGTTTCAGTCGGCGTTTCCGGCAAGCTTCCGGCGCGCCGACCGGGTGGTGATCGCCGGGTTGTTCTCACCCGATGCCATCGCGCCGGAAAACCGCCTGGACCCCGAGCGCGTGGCGCGGGATATCCGCGCGATGGGCGGGCAGGCGGATTATATTCCAGACGTCGACGCCATTGTCGATTTCATCGTCCGTGGCGGGCAGGCGGGCGATGTCGTTCTGGTGATGTCGTCCGGCGGTTTCGGCGGCATCCACCAGAAACTGCTCGAGCGTCTTTAACACGGCAGGTTGCAGCCATGGGCATGAGTTGATGGAAAATTACGGCCGGTTGAAAATGGAGCTGATTCGCCGCGGCCTCTACATCTCGGAGGCGATGCGGGCGTTTCCCGAGGTTTCGCTCGGCATCTGCTCGGGCAACCCCGGCGAGGAGATTTCCCTCGCCCTGGCCGAGGATTTCATCGTCAAGGTGGTGCTGAAACCCAGCGCCCAGGGCAGCATGGAACTGCTCCAGAAAGAAGGCCAGCTGTTCATAAATGGGCCGAAGGGCGAGAGCGAGGCGGCGGTCATCCCGCTGCCCATGTTCATCAAGAGCCAAATGATGGAGCGCACGCCGCTGTCGGAAAATGTGTGCCTCGACGGCTATTGCCTGAACATCTTCCTGCGCGTGATGGGCGGCGGGAAGAAGCTCAACCTGTCGCAGGAGGCGATTCTTTCCATCGTCCAGTCGGCGTTCGAGGAAGGCGCGGCGGACCTCGTGCAGTTCAACATGGATTATTGCGAGGAACGCGACCTGGGTTACCGGCTCCTCGCGCCGGTCATCGAAACCCTCAAGAAGAAATTCACCACCTTCGCCGCGCTCAAGGGCTTCCCGCCCGAGGACAAGCGGGTGATGGACCGCATGTACGCGGCAGGCCTGGACCTGGTGAACTTCCCGCTGGGCGGTTACGCGGGCTCGGTGCAGTCGGGCGAGCTGGTGAGCGCCGGCCAGGTCGAGGAAGCGCTCGATTACTCGGTGGGGATTTTCTCGCAGGGGACGGTGTGGACGGAACTGGTGCCGGGCCGCGAACCCCAGGACGACATCCGCCGCTTGATCGAAAGCCTTTCCGGCCGTGGCATCGTGCCGCTCCTCAAGCTGGAGCCGGCGAGTATCACCGTGGGCGACGCCTTTCCCAAAGTGGAAGACGCCGTGCGCTGCCTGGAGGAGGCCGCCCAGCGCGACCGCCTCACCCTCAAGTGGCTCTACCCCAACTGCCGCTCGGTGAGCCCGCTCGACACGAAATTCTTCACCTGCGATCGGGCGCTGGCCCGGCTCGCCGCCAAGCCGGTGTACCGGTCCATCCTCGGCAAGAAGGCGTCGGAAGGGTTCGCCGCCCTCAGGCGCAAGCTGCGCATCCGCGATGTGAGCGATTCCTATGAATCGGCGGGGCTTTGACGGTTGCGGCAAACCCCGGCATGTAAGGTTATTGCCCGCCTGCCGACAGGACCGAACAGGTTTGGCCAGCCTGAAGTTGAAAATGATCCCCGCCTTTGCTAGGGTTGAAGGATGGACGCGATGAAAACACAACAGGCGAAAATTCCCGAAGTGCCCATGGTGGGGCTCGAAACCCTGTGGATGCAGGTGGGCGGCACCCTGTGCAATCTGGAGTGCACCCATTGCTTCATCAGCTGCGGTCCGAAAAACCATAGCCACGCGATGATGAGCCTCGCCGACGTGAAGGCGCGGCTCGAGGAAGCGAGGCGGCTGGGCGTGAAGGATTATTACATCACCGGCGGCGAGGTGTTCATCAACCCCGAGATCTTCGAGATCCTCGATGCCATCCTCGCCTGCGGCCCGCTCGACGTGCTCACCAACGGCACCCTCATCACCTTCGAAAAGGCAGGGCGGCTGAGGGCGATCCAGTCGGGCCACGTGCACCGGTTGCATATCAGGGTCAGCATGGAAGGCTTCGATGAAGCGGCGAACGACCTGGTTCGCGGCGAGGGCTCCTTCCGCCGCGCCATCGCGGGCATCGCCAACCTGGCCCAGGCGGGGTTTTCGCCCATCCTCACCATCACCCGCAGCTGGGATGAGGAAGAGGACCGGAGGATGGAAGCGCGCTTCCTGGAGTTCTTAAGAGGCATCAACGTGCCCGAGCCGCGAATCAAGATCCTGCCCGGGTTCCTGCTCGGCCGGCTGGCCGAAAACCTGCGCGCCTACGAGGCGGGCGAGCACGTGACCGAGGGCTGTTTTGAAAATTACGACATCGCCCAGCTGCAATGCGCCACCTCGCGCATGGCCACCGCCAGGGGCGTTTACGTGTGTCCCATCCTGGTCGAGCACGAGGAGGCCCGAATGGGCGATTCGCTTGAGGAAACGCTCAAGCCCTTTCCACTCGCCAACGCCGCCTGCTACACCTGCCGGGTCACTGGCATGACCTGCAAATCCTGACCTGCCCCGCATCCCTTTGGGGTTGTGGCGCCTCTTGCCGGCGTGTTAGCATTGCCTGACGTCACTCCCATCTTTCGGCCCCGGTTGGGCCCTCGAGGACACACCCTATGGCCCTGATGCATTCCACCATGCCGCCGCTCGGAGGGCGGGCAGAGGATTTCGAACTTCCCGGCACCGACGGCAGGCTATACTCCCTCGCGAGTTTCAAAGACAAGGCGGTGCTGGTGATCGTCTTCATGTGCAACCACTGCCCCTACGTGAAAGCGGTGCTGGGCCGCCTGATCGACCTGCAAAACACCTGGGGCGGGCGGGGTGTGCAGCTTGTCGGCATCAACCCCAACGACGCCAGCCGCTACCCCGACGACTCGCCGGAAAGCATGAAGGCCCTCGTCGCCGAGAAGAAAATCCCCTTTCCCTACCTGTTCGACGAAAGCCAGGAAACCGCCCGCGCCTACGACGCGGTGTGCACGCCGGACATTTACGTGTACGGGCGGGACAGGCGGCTCGCCTACCGCGGCCGCATCGACGACAACTGGCAGCACCCCGAACAGGTGACAAAAAAGGACCTGGAGGCCGCCCTCCTGGCGCTGGTGGAAGGCCGCGAAGTGGCCGACGAGCAGATGCCCTCGATGGGCTGCTCGATCAAATGGAAGGCGTGAGGGGCGTGCTGCTGAAAACAATATTAATGGGCCGATGATTTCATTTGCGTTGTTGGTTATCGGCAATCGGGAAAGCCTGAGGAGCGTGCTGTGAAAAACGGTAAAAAATGGCTGGTGATTCTGTTTGTGGTGTTTGTCATCGGCTCGATTTTCGCCGAGAAGATCGTCGGCCTGTATGTCGACTTTCTCTGGTTTGCTAAACACGGCCTGGGCCAGGTTTTGTGGACGGTGCTGGGCGCCCAGCTCGGCCTCGGGCTTGCCTCCGGCGTGCTGATGTTCATCGTGACCCACGGCGTTTTACGCCGCGTGTACCACAAGAGCTCGCACCTGCCGGTGCACCTGTCCGATCAGGTGCGGCGCGAGATGCCGTTTCTCGACCTGGTCGCCTCCAACCTCGGGCCGCTCTTGTTCGCCGCGCCCCTCGTGCTCTCGATCATGACGGGGCTGGTCATGGCCGACCGCTGGGAAACCGTGCTCCTGTTCCTGAACGCGGTGCCCTTCGGCGCCGCCGACCCGGCGTTCGGCAAGGATTATTCATTTTATCTCCTCACCCTGCCGTTCTGGGTGCTGTGCAAGGGCCTGATATGGGAAGCGCTGGTGGTCATTACCCTTGGCGTCAGCCTGATCTTCTTTTTCAAGCGCTACATCTTTTTCGGCGCGAACGGGCTTGAGGTACGGCAGGAGGGGCAGGTGACGCTGTCGATTCTGGCGGGGGTGTTCTTTCTCTTGTTTGCCGGCGAGTTTTACCTCGAGCGCTTTCATTTGCTCACCCAGGGCAACAGCGTGGTGGCGGGCATCGGTTACGCCGACGACCACGGCCGCCTGCCGGTGCTTTACCTGTTGTCCATTCTTGCCCTCGTGGGCGCACTGGTCAGCTTTCTCGGCGCGGCGGGCAAGAGCCTGAGGCGGGTGTTCATCGCCGCGGCGGGGGTGGGGCTGGTGTATCTCGTGGGCAATTTTTACCCCGGCCTGTTGCAAAAATTCGTCGTCACCCCCAACGAGCTCATCAAGGAGTCGCCCTACATCGAGCGCACCATCGAGGCCACGCTCACCGGATACGGCCTCGACAGCACAGAAACCCGCGAGCTGACCGGCAGCGCCTCGCTCACCGCCGAGCACATCAAGGACAACAGCCCCACCATCGAGAACATCCGCCTGTGGGATGCCGAGCCCTTGCTCGACACGCTCGGCCAGTTGCAGGAGATCCGCACCTATTACGAATTCAATTCGGTGGATAACGACCGCTACCAGATCGACGGCACCTACCGGCAGACGCTCCTGTCGCCGCGCGAGCTGTTGTCCGCCAGCCTGCCGAACCGCACCTGGATCAACGAGCACCTGACGTTCACCCACGGCTACGGCGTGTCCCTGAGTCCGGTCAACGAGGTGACGCCGGAGGGCCTGCCGGTGCTGTTCATCAAGGACATTCCGCCGACCTCGACGATGGATCTCAAGGTGGAGCAGCCCGAGATCTACTTCGGCGAACTGGCGAGCGACCACGTCTTCGTCAACACCGACACGAAGGAGTTCGACTACCCCGAGGGAGAAAAGAACGTTTACAAGAATTACCAGGGCGCGGGCGGGTTCGAGGTGTCCTCGCTGTTCAGGAAGGCGATGCTCGCCGCCCGCTTCAAGACGCTCAAAATTCTTTTCTCCAACGACATCCAGGGCGACAGCCGCGTGCTGATGTACCGCAATATCCGCGAGCGGGTGGATAAGGCGGCGCCGTTTCTCAGTTTCGACCGCGATCCCTACATGGTGATCTCGGAAGGGCGGCTGGTGTGGATGATCGACGCCTACACGCTCAGCGACAAGTTCCCCTATTCGCAGAAGGTGCAGGGCTACGGCAACTACGTGCGCAATTCGGTGAAGATCACCATCGACGCCTACGACGGCACCATGCGGTTCTATGTGTTCGACGACAAGGACCCCATCATCCTCACCTACCGGAAGATCTTCCCCAGCCTGTTCAGCGACAAAAGCGCCATGCCAAAGGATCTGGCCCGGCATGTGCGCTACCCGTCGGACCTGTTCGCGATCCAGACGGTGGTTTACGCCACCTACCACATGAAGACGCCGCAGGTGTTCTACAACAAGGAAGACCAGTGGGAGATCCCGGAGATCGACGGCAAGTTCATGCAGCCGTATTACACGATCATGAAGCTGCCGGGCAAGGAGCGCGAGGAATACATTTTGATGCTGCCGTTCACCCCGCGCGGCAAGAGCAACCTTTCGGCGTGGATGGTGGCGAGAAGCGACGGCGAGCACTACGGCAAGCTGGAGGTCTACCAGTTTCCGAAGCAGAAGCTGGTCTACGGCCCGAACCAGATCGTCGCGCGCATCAACCAGGACGCCGAGATCTCGCGCCAGATCTCCCTGTGGGACCAGCGCGGCTCGAGCGTGATCCAGGGCAACCTGCTCGTCATCCCGATCGAGGAATCGCTGATCTACGTCCGCCCGCTTTACCTGAAAGCCGACGCCGGAAAAATTCCCGAGCTCAAGCGCGTCATCGTCGGCTACGAGGACAACATCGCCATGGAGCCCACCCTGGACGGCGCCCTCAAAAAGCTCTTCAGCGGGCTGTTTAAGGATGCGCCGGAGAGCGAAAGAGGGCCGGAGGCCGGTTCGCCTGCCCAGCCAGACGCCGAG
>QJWD01000096.1 GCA_003235465.1 Nitrospirota bacterium
AACCCTTTGATTTTAAAGCCACTCAAGGGGAATCGCAGGAATATTCCCCAGCGGGTGGATTCCTGGCCCATTTAGGGAGGGTATTTGTTTGCCAACAATTAATCAATTAGTTCGGGAAGGCCGAAAAAAGCCGGTCCGAAAAACCGCGAGTCCGGCGCTTAAATCCTGTCCGCAAAAGCGAGGGGTATGCGTGCGCGTGTACACATCCACGCCCAAAAAGCCCAACTCGGCTCTCAGGAAAGTGGCCCGCGTGCGCCTGACCAACGGCATGGAAGTCACCACGTACATTCCCGGTGTCGGGCACAACTTGCAGGAGCATTCCATCGTGATGATCCGTGGCGGCCGAGTCAAGGACCTGCCCGGTGTGAGGTACCATGTCGTGCGCGGCAGTCTGGACACCCTCGGGGTGGAAGCGCGCAGGCAGGGACGTTCAAAATATGGGGCGAAGAAGCCCAAGCAAAGTTAAGTCATAATATCCCATGGCGAGAAGACGAGAAGCGCAAAAAAGACAGGTCATGGCCGACCCGAAGTACAACGACGCGTTGGCCGGCCGCTTCATCAACAGCATCCTGAAAAAAGGCAAGAAGAGCCTGGCGGAGAGGATTTTTTACGATGCGCTCGGCCGCGTCGGTGAAAAGTCCAAGGAAGACCCGATCCGCGTGTTCAAGAAAGCCATCGACAATGTGGCGCCGCTGCTCGAGGTCAAATCCCGGCGCGTCGGCGGTTCCACCTACCAGGTGCCGGTTGAGGTTAAAGATGCCCGCCGCACGGCGCTCAGCATCCGCTGGGTGATCCAGAACGCGAAGTCGCGCGCGGGCCGCTCCATGGCCGAGAAGCTGACCGGGGAAATCATGGATGCCTACAATAATATTGGCGGCGCCATCAAGAAAAAGGAAGAAGTTCACCGTATGGCCGAGGCCAACAAGGCTTTCGCCCACTACCGCTGGTGAGGAGTACCCACTAAGGCAATGAGTAAAAAGACAGACCTCAGCAAGATCCGCAATATCGGCATTATTGCCCATATTGACGCGGGCAAAACCACCACCACCGAGCGCATCCTGTATTACACGGGCAAGAGCCACAAAATCGGCGAAGTGCACGAGGGCACCGCGACAATGGACTGGATGGAGCAGGAGCAGGAGCGCGGCATCACCATCACTTCGGCGGCGACGACGTGCTTCTGGCTGGGCCATCAGATCAATATCATCGATACCCCCGGCCACGTGGACTTCACCGCCGAGGTCGAGCGTTCGCTGCGCGTCCTGGACGGCGCCATCGGCGTCTTCTGCGCCGTCGGCGGTGTCGAGCCGCAGTCGGAAACCGTGTGGCGGCAGGCCAGCAAATACAAGGTTCCGAGAATCGGCTTTGTCAATAAAATGGACCGCGCTGGCGCGAACTTTCTCGCCTGCGTCGGGCAGATCAAGAGCCGCCTGGGCGCGGTCCCGGTTCCCCTGCAGCTTCCCATCGGCGCCGAGAGCGGCTTCATCGGCATAATCGATCTCATCGACATGAAGGCCAACGTCTATGAGGAAGGCAAGAACAAGGGCGAGACGTTTGTCGTTCAGGATATCCCGGCCGACATGGCCGACGAAGTCAAGAAAGCCCGCGAAGCGCTCATCGAGGCGGTGGCCGATGTCGACGAAGCCATCATGGAAAAGTACCTCGGTGGTGAGGAAGTGGATCGCGACGAAATTCTGAGGGCGGTGAGGAAGGGCGCCATCGAACTCAAATTCACCCCCATTCTGTGTGGCGCCGCGTTCAAGAACAAGGGAGTTCAGCAACTACTCGATGCGGTGACAAGGTACCTGCCCGCGCCCACCGATGTACCGGCGATCCAGGGCACGAACCCCAACACGCAGGCGGAAGTGTCGCTCAAGCAGGACCCGTCGGAGCCGCTGTCGGCGCTCGCTTTCAAGATCATGACCGATCCGTTCGTCGGCCAGCTGGCGTTTGTCCGCGTTTACTCGGGCGAGCTCAAAAGCGGGTCTTACGTGTATAACTCCACCAAGAACAAGCGCGAGCGGGTGGGGCGGCTGCTCAGGATGCACGCCAACAAGCGCGAAGAGGTGTCCTCGATCTCCACCGGCGACATCGCCGCGGCGATCGGCCTGAAGAGCACCTTCACCGGCGACACCCTGTGCGATCAGGACCATCCGGTGATCCTCGAATCCATCGTTTTCCCCGAGCCGGTGATTTCCGTCGCCGTCGAGCCGAAAACCAAGGCCGAGCAGGACAAGCTGTCCGACTGCCTCATCAAGCTGTTGCAGGAGGACCCCACCTTCAACGTCAAGGTGGACCCCGAAACCAACCAGACCATCATCTCCGGCATGGGCGAGTTGCACCTTGAGATCCTGGTGGATCGCATGAAGCGCGAATTCTCCCTCCTGGTGGACGTGTCCAAGCCGCAGGTGGCTTACAAGGAAACCATCACCAAGCCGGTGGAGCACAACTACAAATACGTCAAGCAGACCGGCGGCCGCGGCCAGTACGGTCATGTTGTCCTCAAAGTTGAGCCGCGCGAATCCGGCACCGGGTTCGAGTTCGTCAACAAGATCGTCGGCGGCGCGATCCCGCGCGAATACATCCCGGCGGTGCAGAAGGGCGTTCAGGAATCCATGGATCGCGGTATCCTGTGCGGCTGCAACGTCGTCGACGTCACCGTGACCCTGCTCGACGGCTCGTACCACGAGGTCGACTCCTCCGAGATGGCGTTCAAGACCTGCGCTTCCATCGCCTTCAAGGAAGCCTGCCAGAAAGCCGCGCCGGTGATGCTGGAGCCGATCATGGAGGTGGAGGTGGTGACCCCCGAGGAATTCATGGGCGACGTCATCGGCAACCTCAACTCCAAGCGCGGGCGCATCAAGGACTTAGGCGATCGCGCCGGCGCAAAGGTGATCCGCGCCGAAGTGCCGCTGTCGGGGATGTTCGGGTATTCGACGGACCTTCGGTCCGCCACCCAGGGCCGGGCGAATTATTCGATGGAGTTTTCCAAGTACGAACAGGTTCCGGCCGCCATATCAGAAGAACTGGTTGCAAAAGCCACAGGAACTAAAAAGGTAGCCGTTTAATTTCTTAAGCAATTCAACGATAAAAAAATTTGGAGTGAACGAGCATGGCGAAAGAAAAATTTGTCCGAGATAAACCGCATCTGAACGTTGGAACGATTGGCCACGTCGACCACGGCAAGACCACGCTGACGGCGGCCATTACCGAGGTGTTGGCGAAGAAGGGCCTGGCCGATTTCATCCCCTTCGACCAGATCGACAAGGCGCCCGAGGAAAAGGAACGCGGCATCACCATCGCCATTGCCCACGTCGAATACAACACCCAGAACCGGCACTACGCCCACGTCGACTGCCCCGGCCATGCCGACTACGTCAAGAACATGATCACCGGCGCCGCGCAGATGGACGGAGCCATCCTGGTTCTCAGCGCCTCCGACGGCCCCATGCCGCAGACCCGCGAGCACATCCTGCTTGCCCGTCAGGTCGGCGTGCCGAAGATCGTCGTGTTCATGAACAAGGTGGACATGGTCGACGACGAAGAGCTGCTCGACCTCGTCGAGCTGGAAGTGCGCGAACTGCTGGACAAATACGAGTTCCCCGGCGACGAGATCCCCGTCATCCGCGGCAGCGCCCTGCAGGCTCTCGAGAACCCCGAGGACGAAGCCAAGACCAAATGCATCTGGGACCTCATGGAGGCCCTCGACACCTACTTTCCGATGCCCGAAAGGCCGGTGGACAAGCCGTTCCTCATGCCCATCGAGGACATCTTCAGCATCTCCGGCCGCGGCACCGTGGCGACCGGGCGTGTGGAGACCGGTGTCGTTAAGGTCGGCGAGGAGGTGGAGATCGTCGGTTTCCGCCCCACCACCAAAACCACCGCCACCGGCGTCGAGATGTTCCGCAAGCTGCTCGATGAAGGGCGCGCGGGCGAGAACGTCGGCATCCTGCTTCGCGGCACCAAGCGCGACGAGATCGAGCGCGGCCAGGTGCTGGCCAAGCCCGGCACCATCACCCCGCACACCAAGTTCAAGGCCGAAGTTTACATTCTGACCAAGGAAGAGGGCGGGCGGCACACGCCGTTCTTCAACGGGTACCGGCCGCAGTTTTATTTCAGGACCACCGACGTGACCGGCATCGCCACCCTGCCTTCGGGTGTCGAAATGGTTATGCCCGGGGATAACGTTTCCCTGGAAATTCAGCTTATCACCCCGGTGGCCATGGCCAAGGAACTGCGTTTCGCGATTCGCGAAGGCGGCCGCACTGTTGGCGCGGGTGTCGTTAACGAGATCATCGAATAATGAGCGACCAGAAAATCAAGATCAGGCTCAAGGCTTACGACCACAAGCTTCTCGACGGGTCGGTGAGCGAAATCGTGGAAACCACCAGGCGCACCGGCGCCAGGGTGGTGGGGCCCATCCCCCTGCCCACCGTGACCAACAGGTGGACGGTTCTCAGGTCCCCGCATGTGGACAAAAAATCGCGCGAACAGTTCGAGATTCGCACCCACAAGCGGGTCCTGGAGATTCTGGAGCCCACGCCACAGACGGTGGACGCGCTCATGAAGCTCGATCTTTCCGGTGGCGTGGATATCGAAATCAAGCTGTAACGCATGGGCGGCCCCTGGGCCGCCTGGAAAAATATTGAATGGAACAGATACTCGGTAAAAAAATAGGCATGACGCAGGTGTTCTCCGAGGCGGGGGACTGCGTGCCCGTGACCGTCATCAAGGTTGAGCGCTGCGTGCCGGTGGAGCGTAAAACGCGCGACAAGCAGGGGTACGACGCGGTGGTGGTGGCCTACGGCGACCGAAAGCCCAAGCACACCAACAAGCCGCTTAAGGGGTATTACGATAAGCTCAAGACCGCCCCGGCCCGCATGCTGGTGGAATTTCGCGGCCAGGAAGTGAGCGACGAAGCGCTGGGCCAGCCTCTCAAGGTGGACATGTTCGGCGCGGGGGACAGGGTGAACGTCATCGGCAGCTCCAAGGGCCGCGGCTTCGCCGGCGTCATGAAGCGCTGGGGGTTCCACGGCAAGCCCGCCACGCGCGGCACGCACGAGTCGTTCCGCGGCGGCGGTTCGGTGGGCATGCACACCTACCCCGGTCGTGTGCTCAAGGGCAAGAAGATGCCCGGCCGCATGGGCGGCAACGTCAACCACATTAAAAATCTGCAGGTGGTCCGCGTGGATGCCGAGAACAACGTGCTTCTCATCAAGGGAGCGGTTCCCGGCGCCAACGGCGGCATCGTCAAAATCGTCAAGTCCAGGAGGCAAGCGAAATAACATGCCGGAAATCGATCTTCTGGATGCAAGCAACAAGAAAGTCGGCAGCGTCGAAGCGTCCGCCGATGTTTTCGACGTCAAGATCCGGCCGCACCTGGTGCAAAGCTGCGTGATCAGCCAGCTGGCGGCCCGGCGGGGTGGCAACGCGGCGACGAAACAGGCGCGCGGCGAGATCAGCGGCGGCGGCAAGAAGCCCTGGCGGCAGAAGGGCACCGGCCGCGCCCGGCAGGGCAGCACGCGCGCTCCGAACTGGCGCGGCGGCATGACGGTATTCGGCCCGTCGCCGAGGGACTACAGCTTCAAGCTGACCAAGAAAGTGAAGAAGCTCGCGCTCAAGTCGGTACTCACCGACAGGCTGAAGGCGCAGGCGCTCGTGGTGGTGGACAGCCTGGCTCTCGCCAACCCGAAGACCAAAGAAGCGGTGGCGCTCGTTAAAAACCTGGGGCTGCCGGCTAAAACCCTGTTCATCACCGACGGCAGAAACGAAAACCTGGCCCTCGCCGTGCGCAACCTGCAAAACGTGGATGTGCTGCCGGTGGAAGGGCTGAACGTGTACGACCTGGTTTTGCACGAAAAGATCGTCTGCACCCCGGAGTCGCTCAAGAAAATTGAAGAGAGGTTGAGTTGATGGACACGCATCGAGTGCTGGAAAAGCCGCTGCTCACCGAAAAGAGCACCGTGATGCAGGCCGATGGCAATTGGATTTCGTTCCGGGTCAACATGCACGCCAACAAGATTCAGATCAAAAAGGCCGTGGAGTCGGTATTTGGCGTCAAGGTACTCAGAGTCAATACCGCCATCGTGCGCGGGCAGTGGCGCCGGTTCGGCCGCAACGTGGGCCAGTCGCAAAACTGGAAGAAGGCCATGGTGCAGCTTAAAGAAGGCGACAAGATAGAATTGTTTGAAGGAGCTTGACCGGAATGCCAATTAGAAAAATGAGTCCCCGGTCGCCCGGGTCGCGCTTTCGCACCGTCTCCGGGTTCGACGAAATCACGAAATCCACCCCGGAAAAGAGCCTTCTTGTTTCCATGCCCAGGAAGGGCGGGCGCAACAACAATGGCCGCATCACCGCCAAGCGCCGCGGCGGCGGCCATCGCAAGCTCTACCGGCTGATCGACTTCAAAAGGAACAAGGACGGCATCGAAGCGCGCGTCGACGCCATCGAGTACGACCCCAACCGGTCGGCCAACATCGCACTTCTGGTGTACCGCGATGGCGAGAAAAGATACATTCTGGCGCCGGCGAAGCTCAAGGTGGGCGACACCGTGTGCTCGGGCAAGGACGCAGAAGTAAAGCTTGGGAACTGCCTGCCGCTTCTTAACATTCCCGAGGGTTCCATCGTGCACAACGTGGAGCTTCGCCCGGGCAAGGGCGGCCAGCTCGGCCGCAGCGCAGGTGGCTCCATCCAGTTGATGGCGAAGGAGGGCAAGCACGCCACCCTCAAGCTCTCTTCGGGAGAAATCCGCCTGGTGGATAAAACCTGCCGGGCGACGCTCGGCACCGTCGGCAATGCGGATTTTGAAAACATCTCCATCGGCAAGGCCGGCAAGATGCGATGGATGGGCAAGCGCCCGCGCGTTCGCGCCGTCGCCATGAACCCGGTGGACCACCCGATGGGTGGTGGCGAGGGCCGCTCTTCCGGCGGCAGGCACCCGTGCAGCCCCTGGGGGCAGATGGCCAAGGGACTCAAAACCAGGAAGGTGAGAAAACCTTCCAGTAAATACATCGTGCGTAAGCGCAAGAAGTAGGGATAAACCTCTGGAGCTCGTATGGCCCGATCGCTGAAAAAAGGACCGTTCGTCGATGAATCGCTCGCA
>QJWD01000241.1 GCA_003235465.1 Nitrospirota bacterium
GGGGGGTTTCCCCTGCACCGCGCCGGAGCTAGTGGCGGGAAAGCCGATTTCGGCGCGCTGCTCCTTGCGCACTTTCGGCATCCTGGCGTGTTCGATGGGCGAGGGAAACTTGAAATGCATGCCGGGGGAAGTCCGGCGCGAGAATTTGCCGAAGGTGGTGACCACGCCTTCCTCGTCGGCCTCGACGAAGTAGATCGTGCCGGGCACAATCCACACCAGGAGGAGAAGGAGGCCGATGCCGAGAAACATCGACGGCTTGAACTGAGGCATCTTGACCTGTGGCAGGTCGAACGGGGGCTTGCCGGAGGGGCCCTGAGAGCCTCCCCGAAAGCGTTCTTCCGGTCCTCTTGGTTCGTGTAAGTCGTCCCAGGCCATGAATGAAGGGGTGGAGATCGGGTTTGCAAAAAGCCGTCGGTCAGGCAATCGAGTAACGCTAGCAGACTGCCGGGGCATTGTCAATGTCTCGGCGCGGCCTGGCTAGTGCTTGCCGGCGCGTGAGACTTCGTCCATCAGCCGGGCCAGCTCTTCCTCGTCCTTGCCCTGAATCTGGTATGACATGAAATACGCATGGTGGACCAGGGATTCGCCGTCCATGAACCCCTCGTCGGAATCGGTGGAGTAGAGCGCCTCGTAGATCGGGTTCTCCGCCGACGTGTAAAACAACTCGAGTTCCTTGGGCGCCGCCTTCTTACCGAGCAGGAGGTTGACCGTCGCGGGATCAAGAGCGTACTCCGTCTTGATGGTTTTAAAGGCGTCCTCGCGCGTCGCGCCGTTTTTCTCCGCCTGGTCGATGGCGCCGAGAATGGCGCGGTTTCTCTGCATGAAGGTGAAATGCAGGTAGGCCGTGGTTTTGCCGATCAAAAAATCCAGGTCGTGAAAATAGACCTGCACCCAGTCGTCAAAATTCACCTCCACCCCGTTGGAAATGCGGTAGTCGTCGGCTTTTTCCGGATTCTCGGTCACCAGCCGGTTGTAAATTTTCACGAACCGCTCGACGCAGTCGTAGAGCACGGCGTAGTAAAACGGGTTCATGCGGTACCAGTTGTTGGTCGAGTTGTGGGCGTTGACCAGCTTTCTCAGCATGAGCATCAGGGTGCCGGAGTCGGCAACCATCGAGTGCGAAACGGGAAACGCCTTCCTCAGGTAGGCGTTGATCTTGTTCTCATCCCCGGCTGCGTCCTGAATGTTTTCCTGCAGCGTGGTCTTGGCGTAGTCGAGCGCGTGGAACAGCAGCTTTTCGGTGTTCACTTGCCGCTGGTAGTCCATGTACTGTTTGAGCTCGGGAATTTCCGACTCCTGCGGATGCGTGGGGATTTCCTGCGTGATGTCTTTTGCGAGCGCCAGCATAAAACCTCTAAATCGCGATGGTTGGATGCGGTTATTGTGACTGGAAACCGAAGCGATTTCAATAAAATTTACAGCGTCCCCCGCGGCGGAGGCGCTTCGCCGGCCATTTTCGGGAGGAGCCCGCTCAGCCCCCGCCTTCGGCGAGGAGGCCGGTGCGGGTCAACGCTTGCAGTTCGTCCGGCCGAACATCGTAGACGGTGCGAAAGCCGCCGCGCTCGTGGCCGCAAGGGCGCTCAATCGAGAACGATATTCTGCTCCTCGTCGAAGCGGATGGACCGGGCCGCGAGGTAATGCAGGGCGTCCCGCAACCCGGTCAGGGCTTCGATGCGGTCGGTGATGGCTTGAAACTGCTTGAGCCCCGCCACCGGCACGCGCCTCAGCTCCGGCGCCTTGATGATGTCCCCCAGCACCTTGTTCTTCAGCCAGGCGGCGACGTTGAGGTTGCCGTTTTCCAGGGAGATGAGGATCTGATGCGGGCTGGCGAGTTCGAGCTTGGCGCGCGTGTCGACGATGGCGGGCTTGCTCTCCTCGGGGTCGATGAATAGCAGCAGCCGGTCGAGGGTTTCGGCGCCGATGCTCGTGATGGCGATTTCCGAGCGGATCTGGTCGAGCGAAATGGCGCCGCCCGCCTTCTTGAGCAACTGAAACCCGAGTTTCAGGCTGCCGTCGACGCTGGCGTCCCGGGCCTGGCCGGTGCGGGCGCTTGCGCCGCCCGCCGGCAGGAGCCGGTCGAAATCCAGCCCGGCGAATTCGCTGAAGAAGTTCAGCATCGGCCCTTCCGGCGTTTGCGTCAGGAAAAAATTGCCCGCCAGCGCGCCGCCCAGGATATCGAAGATGAAGCGCTCGGCCATGAGCTGGTTGTTCTTGAGGACGAGGTCCATTTGCAGGCCGCTGGCCCGGTGGCCCTGCCATTCGATGGCGCCCGCGCGGAGGATGTTCTTGCGGCTCGAGAAACTTCTCAGTTGTTTGAAAAACCCCTTGCGCGCGGCGAGAAAGGGGGGCCCCTGCTCGGGCGGGCGCTTTTCGATCCACAGTTTCTTCTCGAAGGGAACGCTGCCGTTCACCTCCGCCACCTTCAGGCCGCCGGGAAGCGCCGCCTTAAAGCGGTCGAATGAGACCTGGCCGCCGAGCTCGATGAAGTCGGCCGCTTTCAGGCGAAGGTCGAGATGCGAGTCGATGGCGCCATGGGCCTCGATGCCGGGGCTAAGCTCCACGGCGGGCCCCTTGAGCGCCTCGGCCACCTTAAGCCGGTTCTCGGTTTTGAGGGCGATGTCGAGGCGGTTAAGGAGTTCCCGCACCGTGCCTTCAACCTCGCCGGTGATGAAGGGGCGTAGCCCGTCGATCTGTCCTGTTATGTTGTGCGTCAGGCCGAGCTTGCTTACGCCGAGGCGCTCGGCTTCCACCCGCAGCTTGTCGGCCCCCTCGAGGCTCAGCCGGAAATCGAAATCGGGGTCGAGCCAGGTGTCCTTGAGCCTGGCCGCCGTGACCAGGAATTTGCCGCCTCCGGAAAGTGTGGCCGCCTCGCCGCCCAGGCCCAGGCTGGTTCTCAACGCCGCCGATTTTATCTGGATGTCTTTCTCCGGCCACTCGACGAGCCCGTCCTGCAATTGGACAAGCGCGCTCAGGTCAAGCGGCAGGGAGGGGTGCGCGCGGTCGAACCCTTCCTTCGGCAGGCGGCCGCGTGCGGCAAGGTCCAGCCGCGCCTGGCCTCCCAGGTTGAGGCCGGCGAGTTCCGCCGCGAGGTTCGGGGGCAGGTGCGGCTTGATGCCGGCGAGATCGAGTTTGGTGAGCGCGGCCTTGAGGTCGACGGTTTCGCCCCAGTTCGTGGCCTGGCCGCTTGCGTCGAGGTCGAACAAGGGAAGCCCGAGCCGCGCTGTTTTAATCGTGACGTCGCCGGTTTCAAGGTTCTGCGTCGTCTCGCCTGCGAAGTGGAGGGGCCCCGGGGCGATGGTCCACTCGCCTTGCCTGAGGCTCGGGGCCTTCATGTCCAGCGTGACTTTGACGCTGCTAAGAGCGAGGGCGCTGCCGCCCGCGAAGAGGACGAACGCGCTCTCGATGGCGCCGGTGCTGATTTTCTCAAGCGCCCTCGTTTCATCGAGGGACAGCTTGCCGTCGAGCTTGATTTTTTTGAGCGCCTTGCCGCCGGAAAGCGTCGCCGTCATCCGGGCGTCTAAGCCGAGGCCGTCGAGAACCAGCCCGGGCGTGGTGGACGCCACCTGGGCGCTTTGAAACACAACGTGCTGCGACAGCGGGATATCCCCCGCCGGGGGCAGCGCGATGTAGGCCGCGGGCGCGGCCACCTCGGCCTCGGCGTGGCTCGCCTTGAGCTTCCAGTTGCCGAGAGCCCGAGCGCCGTCGAAATCCGCCTTTAGCCTGAGCGAGCCGAGGCGCGCTCCCTTCGTCCGGTCGTAATCCGCCGACAGGGTAAGGCGGGCCGACAGGTTCTTGATGTCGAGGGCGGGGCTTGCGAGGGCGGCATCGAGGCGGGCGACCTCGAGGAACGTCCGGCTGGTGAGTTTCTCGGGCAGGAACTGTTCGTTCAGTACGCCGGTCACTTCGCTGGCGAAATCCGCCTTGCCGGCAAGCTCGAGGCCCTCGAGGTTTTTCAGCAGGGCCCGGGGGGCCAGGGCCACGAGCCCGGCGAGATCGACCACGGCGCTTTTCTTTATAAGGAAGGCCTCTCGCCCTAGTTTTTTCGCGCTTCCTTCCACGTGCCCGCGAATGGCTTCGCCGGCGCTGTAATCGACGGTGAACGACGGCAGGTTTCCCCGGTCCCAGTTGCCCGCGAGCGACCCTTCCATATTGAAAGGAAGCGTGACGCCCGCGAATTCGGGCCGGCTCGTGGTGATGGATTTCACATCGCTCTTAAAAGCGAGTTTCACCTCGGTGAGGCGCGGGTTTTCGGCGACGAGGTTCAGGCTCTGGCTGATTTCCGACAGGGTGAGATCCGCCGCCTCCACGCCCGCCACGTTCACCGAGACGGTGGCGTCGAGCGCCTCGGGCAACGAGGCGTTCATCCTGAGCCGGTTGACCCTGACGGCGGCTTTCAGCCCCCGGACCTTAGCCATGCCGCCTTTATCCGGCGGGCGGGTGAAGCGTCCGGAATCCAGCTTCACGTTCATTGTGGCTTTAAGGTCGCTCGGTTGGCCGCCTTTCAGTTTCAAATGCTCGAGGTTCGCCTGCGCGTTCATGCCCTGGATGTCTAGGGGCTCGTAACGCGCCGTCATGCCTTCGACTTCAATGCGGCCGGAATCGACCCGGAGGTCGCCCGGTTTGAAATCGGGAAAGTCGCCCGCGGCATGCACGTTCTTGAGAGAGACCCTGCCGCTCGCCGCAAGCGGCGGCAGCCAGGGCCGGGCCAGCGCCAGCGCTTTTTCGATGTCGAACGCCGCGTCGGCAAGGGTGAGGTCGATCCGCGGGTGCGTTTTGTAGTCACGGATGGCGGCCTTTAAGGTGATGCGGTGCGCCCCGTCGATTTCGAGGACCAGCCTGTCGATGTCGAACGCCTGTTGCCTGAGGGTGAGGTGGGTGTCGAAATCGCTGGAGATGTTGGGCGCGGGCAGCTCGTCCGCCAGTTTCACCTGGTTGCTGGTGAGGGAAAACCGGCCTTTGAGGCCTAAGCTGTCTAGATCGCCGGTGGTGACGCCGAGGTCCGCGAGCGCCAGGGTTTTAATATGCTGCCCCTCGCTTGTGTCGTACTGCACGTTGTGCGCCGCCGCCTCCGGCGGCCGACTCATGGTGATGGCGAGCGCCAGGTCGATAGCGTCACGGTCGAGGGTTCCGCGCGCGGCGAGCGACAGGCCGTCGACGCTGCCCCGGTCCCGCCCTTCGCGTTCGAAGGTGAGTTTGAGATTCTTGATCGACAGGTCCTTGAGGGATACCGCCAGCGGAACCGGCGGCAGGCCGGCCTCGGGTGGGGCGGCCGTTTCGGCCTCGGCGGTCTTCCGGCCGTTAAGCAGCGGCTCAAAATTCCACCGCCCCTGTTTTTCGATGAGGTGAAATACCGGCCTGTCCACCAGCACCTGGTTGATCACCAGCCTCCCTTCGATGAGCTGGAACAGGTCGTAATCGAGCACCACCTCCCTGACCTGGACAAGCGGCGTTTTGCCGCCCACGGTCACCCCTTTGATGCGCGCGCCGCGAAGCAGGCTGAGGTCCGCGCCGCTTAGATGAACGGGCATCTTGAGCGCCAGGGAGAGCTTGCTCTCGGCTGTGGGCTTCCAGGTTTCGAAGGGCACCTGGCGAAGCGCCACCTCGGCGGCGACGGGAACCAAAGCCAGCACCACCAGCAGCAGGAACAGGATGCGAAGCAGCGAAACCGCCAGCGGCCGCCGTTTTTTCGGCGGTTGATTTTCCGGCGGTGCGCTCTCGCGTCCGGTGGGCGGCGCCTCGGTTTCCGGGGCCGGGTCCGGCCTGGCGATGTCGGGACTGTTTTTCATGCGCGGCATCCGCACGTGTTGGAATTTTTAAGATTTTTCATTTCTGCCATCCACACGTGCGGGTCTCTTTAAATGTTTTTCGTGCGCGGCATCCGCATCCGCTAGTGTTGACCGGGCGCTCAATGCCCGCGAACTCCCGGGGCTCTCCCGTGCCTGTTCATGCATCCAGGTGATCTTTTAAAAAACCTGCGACGCCGCGCGCCACGCTGCCGCTCTTCGCAATATCGAGGGTGGCCAGCGTGTCCGTGGGCTGGTGATAGTTCGGGTTCCTGAGAAACGCCGTGTCGGTGATCATCACCGCCGGGGTGCCGTTTTGCCAGAACGGCGAATGGTCGCTCAGGGTGACTTCGCTGAACCTTTCTCCGCTGCCCGGAACCACCAGTTGCTCCACCGGAAGGCCGGGCGAGGCCCGGCGCATTCCCTCGCTGACCAGGCCCGTGAGCCGGGCGGAGGGTTCGTTGCCGACCACGGCGATGAAATCGCCCCGGCTTGGGTAACGCGCGGCGTCGACATAGGGCGGGTAGGCCTGCGAGCCCTCGCGGGCATCGAAGTACCCCACCATCTCAAGCGAGATCATGCCGCTGAAATTTTTCCCCCCGGCCTGTTCGATATGGTGGCGGCTGCCGATGAAACCGTATTCCTCCAGCGTGAAGGCCGCGAACAACAGCGGCATGGCGAGCGTCTCGCCCCTCAGCATGCGGGCGACTTCGATGAGCGCGGCGACGGCGCTGGCGTTGTCGTCGGCGCCGGGGCTGCCTTGGGCGGTGTCGTAATGCGCCGCCAGCACAAACGCCGCGCCACCCGGTGAGCCCATGCGGCCGAGGACATTGCGGGAGCGTTTTCCTTCAAAGGAAACCGGCTCGCTTTCGACCTCGAGGTTCAGCATGCGGAACTGATTTTCAATGTAGCTTGCGGCGTTTTCCAGGGCGCTTTCGGAGGTGAACAGGTTGCGCTCCCCCACCAGGGCTTCGAGATGCCGGCGAATGTTTGAAGCGCTCGAATCGGGCATTTTCCCGCCTCCGGACCGGACGCATTTCTTTCGCCCGATTCTGGAAATCTGAACAAAATAAAAACCCCGGACGGGGCCTCTCCGTGGCCCCAAATCTAATTGATTTTTCAGGTGTTAATGATTATATGGCGAAAGTTTCCCGGATGTCAAAAAATAGTTTACTTTTGCCAGGCAAGCGCTTAACATACACCCATGTTAAAGGTGGAATGCCATTCCGGCTACAAGCTGAATGAAAAGCCCGTCGCGTTCAAGCTGATTGA
>QJWD01000371.1 GCA_003235465.1 Nitrospirota bacterium
GCGCGACTCGTTCCATCGGTGATCAATTCTCTTCTAAGGGGAGAATCCCCGCGATGCTCCCATGGCAATCAAATCCGGGATTACCTGTATGTTTCCGACGTGGCGGAAGCGTTCACGGTCCTCCTGGACAGCGACGTGGAGGGCCCCATAAATATGGCTTCTGGAGAACGGACCGAAATCAAAAAAATTATTTTACAAGCCGCGGAAAAGCTCGGGGGCGCACAGCGGGTTCATTTGGGAGCCCTGCCCTCGCCGGAGGACGAGCCACCCGTTCTGGTGGCCGATACGCAAAAATTATTTACACAATTGAGCTGGAAACCCAAAATAGACCTGGATGAAGGATTGAACCGGACAATAAACTGGTGGAAAAATTCCGCCGGCAAATAAAGCAACCCGCCTAACCCCGAGAGATTTTACAGAGGGAAAAATGAAACTGATCATTGATTGCGACAAGAAAACCCTGTCCCTGGAAAACCAAGGCAACAAGAGAGAACTTGACCTCTATTCCAAGGAAGCCTTTGAGTTGATTTCCCGGCAGTGGCTGAAGATGGGATGGAATCAGAAATACACCTACACCTTTTCCTGGATGGGCCGGCCGGTGATTCAACTGCCCGAGGACATGATCCGAATTCAGGAAGTGGTCTTCCGCCTCCAACCGGATGTGATCATCGAAACCGGGGTAGCGCATGGCGGTTCGCTGATTTTTTTCGCCAGCCTGTGCAAGGTGATCGGAAAGGGGCGGGTTATCGGCATCGACATCGAGATTCGCCCACACAATCGAAAGGCCATCGAAGAGCACGATCTATACCCGTATATAACCCTTGTGGAAGGCAGCTCCATCGCCCCGGAGATCGTAAAACAGGTCAAAGCCTTGGTAGAACCCGAGGAAACCACCCTGGTCATTCTCGACTCCAACCACAGCAGGCAGCATGTGCTGGGCGAACTACAGCAATATGGGGACCTGGTGACACCGGGCTCGTATATTGTCGCGACCGATGGAATTATGATAGACCTGCATGATGTCCCTCGAGGCAATGAAGCCTGGAAAGAGGATAACCCGGTGACCGCCGTGGAGGATTTTCTTTCGCAGCACCCGGAATTCGCGCTAGAAACTCCTCCCTGGCCATTTAATGAAGGCGATCTCGATCAAAACATCACCCATTGGCCCAGCGCTTGGCTAAAAAGAAAATGATCTTGGTCCCTGTGGCGGTTTACACGGCACGGTGAGGCAATAAACTGTTTACAGCCTACCAGGCCAGATTGGTTTAATTATCATTTTGAATGCGTAAACACCGATCATAAAATCCATCCACCCCACCTTTCCCATGACCATCACCTTCCTCCTGCCGCATGTCCGCCTGAGCGGCGGGGTCCGCGTGATCCTCGAATACGCCAACAGGCTCAAGGCTCGCGGCCACGCGGTGCGGCTCCTGGTGCTGCCTGAAAAGCCGCGCTGGTACCGGCTTCTCAGGCGACTCAAGGCGCGCCTGAAAACGGTGAAGACACTGCCACCGGGCGCGGTGGACTGGTTCGACAACACGATCCCCGTCGAGGTTCTGCCCCGGCACTCGAGCCTTCTGCTGCCCGAGGCCGACATCCTGGTGGCCACCGCCTGGCAGACCGCCGCGTTCGCCGCCCAGGCCGCGCCGAGCCAGGGCAAGGTGTGTTATTTCATTCAGGGCTACGAAAGCCTGTGGTCGGGAAATAGCGAAGAGGCGGAGCTAACCTACCGCCTGCCGTTTCATAAAATCGTCGTTTCCACCTGGCTTCAATCCATCCTGGAAAACGAATACCAGCAGGCGTCGGAGGTGTTCATCACCCCCGTCAACCGAGAACTGTTTTTTTTCACGGAGAGAACTCTCCATTCACCCAGGCGGGTGTTAATGCTGCACCACAACTATGAATTCAAGGGCTTTAGGGACGGCATCGCCGCGGTGCGCCGGGCCCGCGAGGCGGGAAAAGCCCTCGACCTCGTGGTGTTCGGCGAAAAGGTGAGGGACGCCTCCCGCCTGTTCGACGAGGCGGGTTTCGAGTTCGAGTACCACTTCCGCCCCACCGGCGAGGCGCTCAGGAACCTTTACGCCTCGACGGATATTTTCATGTGCACGAGCTGGCACGAGGGGTTCGGCCTGCCGGGCATGGAAGCCCTCGCCTGCGGCGCGGCGCTGGTGACGACAGACACCGGCGGCAGCCGCGACTACGCCGTGCACAACCAGACGGCGCTGGTCTCACCGCCGCGCGATCCGGAAAAACTCGCCGCCAACCTGATGAGCCTGCTCGACGATGACGAGCTTCTCTTGCGGCTGGCGGAAAACGGCCGGCGCAAGGTTCTCGAGTTCGACTGGGGAGAAAACACCGATCGGCTGATCCGGCTGTTCGACAAGGCACGGCGCACAGCGCCGAATTAACAGCTCAGCCCCCCCGGCGAGTTCAACGGCATGGTGGCCTACCTCTTCGGACGGCAGGCAACCGAGGTGCGCGCGCCCCGCCTTAGGCCAGCGGGGAATCAGGACGCGCCGGAGCGCATCGCCTCTTCATAGATCGCCAGCATCTCCTGTGCATTTCTTTCCGGCGTGAATTGTTCCGCAAGCGCCCTGGCCGCCCGCCCCATGCGCTCGCGCAGGCCCGCGTCGAACAGGGTGGTGATGTGGCGGGCGATCTCCTCCGGGTCGGCTGGGTCGGCAAGCACCAGGCCGTTTTCGCCGTGACGGACGATCTCCGCCGCGCCGCTTTTCGCGCTGGCGATGACAGGCAGGCCCGAGGCCAGCGCCTCCAGGTAAACGTTGCCGAACGGTTCGTAGAGGGAGGGCAGGATGAACAGGTCCGCCGCGGCGTAATATTTTTCCACGTCGTCCACCGGGTCGAGGAAGCGCACCCGGCCCCGCACCTCGGGCGCGGCGTATTCGAGATAGCGGCTGCGCTTGCCCTTGCCCACCACGAGGAGCTTAAAGCGCCCGGCTTCAAGGCGGGAGAGCGCCGCGAGCAGAAACCTTAAGCCCTTCCTCTCGAACCCCGAGCCGACGAACAATATCGCCACCTCGCCCTCCCCGAGCCCTAGCACCTCGCGCACCTGGTCGCGATAACGCGTGCGGTTATCGGGATGAAAGCGCTTTAGCGGCACGCCGTTGTACACCACGGTGATCTTGTCTTCGGCCACGGGGTGATTGCGGAGTATGTCCTGCTTGACCATGTTGGAGATGGCGACGATTTTTTTCAACCGGGGGTCGACAACCAGCCTGCGCTCGAGCGCCAGGATCAGCCTGTGGAACGGGCTCACTGCCGTCAGCAGCTTTTTGGCAAGCGGCAGGTGGCGGCCGCGCTCGATGAGCCACTGGCGGTGGCAGCCGTCGCCGGCACGGTAGATGTCCTGGCTCCAGGTTTTCTCGTGGCTCTGGACAATATCGAAGCGCTCCCGCCGAACCGCCCGCTCAGCGGAGAGCGCGAACGAGAGCGTGCGCACGACGGAATTGAGGGAATACGCCTTAAGCGGCCTGACGTGGATGTTCGGGTGCGCCGAGGCCGCCCATTTTTGCGCGAAGATGTGAACCTCGTGCCCCTTGTCGGCGAGCGCCTCGGTGTATTGCTGAACGAAGCTCTCGGCGCCGCCGTAGTTGACGTATTTCTGTCTGATGATCGCGATCTTCACGCCGCCTCGCTTGTGCATGGGCCATCACGCTGGCCCTTGGCAAATCGTACCGCAACTCCGGCTCGCATCAGGCGAACGGCTCCACCATCTCGAGCAGCCGCGCCTCCATGACGCGGGTGTCATAAAGCAGGGCGCAGCGCTCTCGCGCCCTCAGGCCCTTGGACGCGGCCTCGTCGGGATGGCCGAGGACATGATCGATGGCCCGGGCCATCTCGTCGACGTTGCCCGGCTCCACCAGGTAGCCCGTATCCTTAAGCGCCTCGGGAATATCCGACACGCGGGTGGAGACGATGGGCTTCGCCATCGCCATGGCGTCGAACAGTTTCGCGGGCATCTGGCCCACGGTGTCGCTGGTCAGCCGCTGCGGGATGGCCATGATGTCCGCCGCCGCGAGGTAGTTTGCAAGCTCGCTCCCCGGCACCTTGGCGACCCCGGTCAACCGCTCGGCGAGCGCTTGCGGGCGGCCGGCCATGAACCGTTCGGGATCATCCAGGCCGACGACCACGAAATGCGCGCGCGCGTCCTGAACCTTGAGCGCCGCGGCCAAGAGATCCTCCACCCCCTTGTGGCCGCGCGGCGTGCCGAGGAACATCACGATTTTCTTGTCCACCAAACCGAGCCGCCGCCGCACCGCCAGGCCGTCGTGGAGCGCGGGGTCGAGCTCGCGCGTGTCGCGGCAGTGCGGGATGAGGGTGCCAGTGAAACGCTGCTGCAAAAACCGGTTGCTCACCGTGATGCCGTCGGCGTGGTGCACCAGGCGTTCCATCAGCCAGGTGTAGGGCAGGCCGTTGGGGTTCGACAGGTTGAGAAAGCGCCCCACCCGGCCCCAGAACCCCGAGTGATAATAAAACCCCACTTCCCAGTCGTCGATGTCGACGATAAGCGGGATGCCGGATTGCCGCTTCTTGAGAACGCCGACACCGAAACTGGTGGGCCTAAGCTTGCAGGCGAAGAGCAGGTCGGCGTCGATGTCGCGCAGCATTTTCCGCACCGTGCCGGTGAAGCGCGGCAGCCGCTGCCAGGGATAGGGCTTCACCGTGAGGTCGGTCTCCCGCAAGGGGAACCACACCGCGCCGCCCTTCATGGGGCCGACGAGTTCGACCTCGTGGTGGGGCGCCAGCGCCCGCGCCAAGAGAGCCGCGCGGCCGAGGGAGTTGTCCGAAAGGTCGAAGCATAAAAAGGTGATCTTCAAATCCGCGATCCTTTATTGCAAGCCGGGCCACTTCACTCAAGCCATCAAAAAATTTTCCGCCTGGAACACTCTTCGATGGCGAACCAGTTTTTACATTCCCGCCAGGGCGGTTAACTCAAGCCATTAAAAAATTTTCCGCCGCCTGAAGAACTTCCTCGACGGTGATCAGGCTTTTGCACTCCGCCGTGGTGGTGCGGCATTCCTGCCGCATGGTCCTGCCGTTACAGGGGTAGCAATCGAGCGCCTTGTGCAGGGGAGCGGTGCGCCCCATCGGCGGCGTCCACGACGTGACGCTCGCACCGCCGAACAGCCCCACCACCGGCGCGCCCGCCAGGGCGGCGAGGTGCATGTAGCCGCCGTTGTGGCAGAGCACCAGTTTGGCCCGAGCGCTGATTGCGGCGATTTCCTGCAAGCCGGAGACGACGAAGCCGCTTCGCGCTTCCTTGACACAGGCGCGCACCCGCTCCACCTGATGCTCCTGGCCAGGGCCGCAGGTGAACAAGACGGCAAAGCCGTGCCGTCGGTGGAGGGCGTCGGCGACGGCGGCGAAGTGTTCCGGCGGCCACTGGTCGTTCTCGCGGGCGCCTGGGTGCAGCACCATGAAGGGAACCCCGCCGTCCAGGTGCTGGCCTGCGAGCAGGGCCTCGGCCCGCTCGCGGCTGGCGGCGGAGAGGTGAACCTCGGGCCTGGGCGGCGAATCGAACCCGATGCCCAGGTGGCCGAGCAGCATGGCCTGGTCTTCCATTGTGTTTTTGCCCCTCGCGCCTCCGAACGACACGGGCAGGTTGTAGAGAAACGATCTCTTACCCATGTAACCGGCGCGAAAGCGCGCCCGCGTGAGTAAACTCATCACCGACGAACGCGGCCCGCCGTGCAAGTCCAGCACCAGGTCGTAACCGCCGAACAACAGCCGGGCGTAGGCGCCGATCTCTCTGGCGAGCGATCCCCTGGGAAAGCAGAACACCTCGTCGACATCGGGATGGTCGCGCACCAAATCGAGCGAGGCCGGCTCCACCATCACCGTTAGGTGCGACTTCGGCCAGCATTTTTTGATCGGCGCATACATCGCCGTGTTATAGATCACATCGCCGATGGAGCGCAGCTTGATGAGGAGGATGCGGGCGCTTTCGGGCAGGTGTTTTTTAAGGTCTTCGGGCCGCATGGGTTTTCGGCCGACCAGCCCGGCGGAACCGGACGCGTCAGGCGGGGGCGAAACCGGCGGGGCGAACGGGCGCCGCCTCGCGGTCACAAATAGCGGTTCAGGCGCTCTTTATCTTCCTCGGAGGCTCCCGGAAGAAAGACGAAACCAAACGTTTCCAGCCGCCACACCAGGACATCCAGCCCTTTCAGCATGCGATACCCGTGCACCAGGGCGGCGGGCAGCGAACGCCGGTTCATGCCATCGCGGCCAAGGATGAAATCGATCAGCTGGCGGCGGGAGTGGCGGATCAGCGGCCAGTTGCCGCGCTCCCTCAGGATTTTAAGCAATTTCAAAAAATTGGTGATCCGCTCGATCATGCAACCCTTTCGCCAACGCACCGGGCGCGCCGCAGGCGCGGCGGATTCCCTGTTTTTCAAATTGCCATTATACTATATGATCGCACAACGCGGGTAAAGACATCGCCACCCCCAAAGCCCCCCGCGCCAGGAGAGACGCGTGAACCTGAACGAACTGGACAACAGCGCTAGAGAAAAAATCCGCCCCGGCTTGCCGCTCGTCGAGCGCCACCTCGAGGCCCTCGCCGCCATGGTGAAGATCGACAGCCGGAGCTTCAACGTGGGCGAATTCGAAGGCGACCGCCAAACCCCGAGCGACATGCAGGAGATCCTCGCGCTGGCCGAAACCTACCTGAGAGAGATCGGCTTTCCCACGGTGCGCATCAACGAGCCCTGCCCGGGCCCGGAGCGCTCCACCCCGATCCTGATGGCCGAGATCGAAGCCGGCCCCGGCAAGCCGACGGTGCTGTTTTACGCCCACCTCGACAAGCAGCCCTACATGGACGATGGCCGGTTTCTTGAGTGGGACAGCGTGCCCCCCACCGAACTCAGGTGGAACGAGGATAAAAGCCGCGCCTTCGGCCGCGGCGCCGCCGACGATTTGAGCGGCGTGGTAGCCATCGGCATGGCGGTGGACGCGGTGCTTTCCTCGCTCGCGCCGGAAGGCACGGCGGAGGAGAAACGGTTCGGCAGCCTGCCGTGCAACATCAA
>QJWD01000091.1 GCA_003235465.1 Nitrospirota bacterium
CCGACATCGTGAAGTCCTACAACCTGGGCGTGAATTCATTCATCCTGAAGCCCGGCCGCTACAGCGAGCTGGTCGAGGTGTTCCGCGAACTCAGCCACAACTGGTTTAAAACCGTCACGCTGCCCCATTAATCCCTATAAGGAATCCCCCCATGGTGCTTGAATCGCTCAGGGTCATGCTGGTCGAAGACGATGGCGATGATGCTCTCCTGATTTCCGAGATGCTCCGGGAAACCTGGCCCAACGCCCAGATAGACCATAAAACCACGGCGAAGCAAGCCCTGGCCGCTGTAAAAACGCCGTACGACGTTTTCATTTTCGACCACCGCCTGGGCGAGGGCGCGGGCATCGACCTGCTTAAAACCCTGCGCGCGAAAAAAATCGATGCACCCATCATCATCCTCACCGGCCGGGGCGATCAGGAGATCGCCGTCATGGCCATGAAAGCGGGCGCCACCGACTACCTGAACAAGGCGAAGATGAGCGGCGGGACCCTCGCCGACTCGGTCCGCCACTCGCTCACCCTGCACCGTGAATCCAGGCGCAGGGTGGACACCGAGAACAAGCTCAAGAAATCGCACCAGGAGGTGGTTCAGGCCAACCGAGAACTAAAGGAATCGGTCAAAAAGCTGAAGGCGGCGCAAACCCAGATCATGCGTACCGAAAAGCTCGCCGGCATCGGCCGCCTCGCCGCCGGCGTGTGCCACGAAATCCTGAACCCGCTCAACATCATCTCCGGCCACACGCAGGCACTCATCATGGAACGGGAGAACGACGAAACGCTGATGGAGGACCTCCGGTCGATCATGGAAGAGATTCAGCGCATCGAGAAAATCATCGGCGGGCTGCTCAAGTTTTCCCGCAAGGGCGATGTGGATCTGAAAGACATGAACATCAACAAGGAGCTCGATTCCGTGCTCTCGATCCTCGAGCGGGACATGAACCTGGAGGGCGTCCAGGTCCATAGGCAGTTCGACCCCGCGCTCCCCGTCATCCCGCTGGACAGCGACCGCATGCGCCAGGTGTTCCTGAACATCATCAACAACGCCAAGTACGCGATGAAATCCACCCGCGGCGGCACCCTGACCGTGACCACCGAGGTGCTCGCAAGCAAGAACGGGGCGGCAAATGGCCAGGGCAAGGCGGCGGGCCTGCTGCGCATCAAATTCGCCGATTCGGGCCCAGGCATCAAAAAGGACGATTTGCGCAAGATCTTCGACCCCTTTTTCACCACCAAGCCGGAAGACCAGGGAACCGGCCTCGGCCTTTCGGTCTGCCACACCATCATCGAGAAGCACGGCGGCACGCTGGAAGTGGAAAGCGAGGAGGACCGGGGCGCCACCTTCATCATCGACCTGCCGTGGTCGAGCAAGAAGGAGCCCGTCGCCGGTTGAGACGGCCAGGCTCTTTTCCACCTTTCCTGTTTAATATCTAAAGCAGAAAATCGAGCAACGAGGGTTGCAGGGCCTGCGACGTGGCGGCGAGCGTCGCCTGCAGGGCCTGCTCCAGGCGGGCGAGGTCCGACGCGCTTTTGATCAGGTCGGCGTCTTCGATGTCGGCGAGCGCGGCGGATTTGTCGACGATGTCCTGCTCGTGGTTGAACTCGGTGTTTTCGGCCAGGCGCAGGTTGGCCCCGATGATGGCGCGCGACTGGTTGACCGCCGTCAACGCGCCGTCGAGGTTGGCGAGCGAGGCGGTGATGCCGGGGGTGTCGTTCCTCTCCAGCGCCAGCTTGAGCTGAATCAGCGTGGTGATCACATTCCTGCCGCCGCCCAGACCCAGGTCCGCCGCCACGGAGCCGGGGCCGACATCGGTGACGATGGCGACGCTGGCCGGGTCGTTTGAGTCGATGGTGAGGGCGTTGCCCAGGCTGTTGATGCCGGCGGTGACGTTAAGCCCCGCCGCGTTGATGGCGGCGATGACGTCGTCCACCGTCATGCCCAGGGCGATGGCGATGTTGGCGGATGCACCCGAGAGGTCTGTTATCTGCAACGAGCCGGCAGCCACGCCCTGGCCACCGTTCAGGTCATCCACCAGCGTTTGGGTGGTGAGTACCGGATTCAAGTCCACCCCTAGAACGTCGGAACCGGGCAGGCCGATGGTGAGGCGCGTGTCGCTGTCGATTTCGATGCGGAAGCTCTCGCTGTTGCCCTGGTAGAGGGCGGCGCTCGCCAGTTCCCGCCCCCGGGTCAGGCCCTGGCCGATGGTGTCTAGCGCGCTGTCGGCGCTCTCCATGAACAGACCGTTGTTGTTGATGTTACGGATGAACTGGCTCGCCTGGGCGAGGCTCGTGCGAATCACCAGGCCGTCGCGCATGTCCGAAGGGTCGTCGCTTGGGCTCTGGATGCGCTTGCCCGAGGCGATCTCGACCTGCGCGCGAAACAGATCCTCCGTGATTTTAAAGATATTGCTGAGCGCCGCGCGCTGCATCATTTGCGACGTCACGCGGAACATGCGTCTCTCCCCTGGCCGCCTGCCCTCATCACAGCTGGCTTAGAAGCGTGTCGAACATCTCCTCGACCACGGCGATCACCCTGGCCGAGGCGTTGAACGCCTGCTGGAATTTGATCATCTGGATCATTTCCTCGTCGATGGAAACCCCGGAAATGCTGTCGCGCCGGTTGCTGAGCTGGAGCAGCACCCCCTCCTGCTGGGTGAACCCGGCCTGCGCTGTAAACGACTTCACCCCCACCTGGCTGACCAGGGAGTTGTAGAACTCGTCGATGGTGAGGCTGCCGGTTGGGCTCAGGCTTACGCTGTCGAACAGGAACGCGTTCTGCAGTTCGGCCAGGGCGATGGCGTTGTCGCCGTCGCCGGCGAGGGTCAGCCCGGCGGCGATTTTGTTCAGGTCGCCGAGAACGGCGGGGTCCACCGCCATGGCGCGCGCCGCCCCCTTGGAAGTGGAGATCACCGCTTCGTCCCCCGGGTCGGGGGTGCCGGTGATGGTCACCGCCAGGCCGCCGGCCAGGTTGAACGGCGTTCCCGAAGTGAAGGCGAAGGAACCGAGGGCCGTGTTGGTGGTTTCGTCCACCAGGTCAAAGCTGCCCGACCCGATGAAGGTCAGCCGGAAACGGTCGATGGATGCGGTGCCGGGGCTCACCACCTGCACCGTCACCGTGGCGCTTCCGGTATTGTTGGTGCTTGTCAGCACGCTCGGCTGGTTGGCGGTGAAAAAATCCACGCCGGTGCTGCCGTCCAGGCCGAAGCCCAGCAGGTGCTGGCGGTTGAATTCGCGGATGAAGCCGGCGGCCAGAAGATCCAGCCTGTCGATCACCGAGGCGAGTTCGACATCGCGCATGTCGAGGTAGCCCTTCAGCGCCCCGCCGGTGATGGTGGTGGTGATGTTCTTTAAGACCCCCTGTCCCCGGTCAACGAGCACGTCCCTGAACGACTGGTTGTCGCCGTTTAAGGCGGTGGAGAGAGAGAAGGCCTTCGACCCGAGAACCAGCGCCGTGCCGTCGCTCAAGGTGATGCCGATCTGACCATTCATCTCGTCCAGCGTGGTGATATCGATTTTTTCCGATAACGCCTTGATGAGCAGATCGCGGCGGTCGCGCTCGCCGTTGGCGACAACCGCCCCGGCCTCGCTGCCGTGGATTTCCTCGTTCAGCTTGGCGATCTCGGCGGTAAGCGCGTTGATCTCGGTCACCTCGTCCACCACGGCGAAATCGATGCTGCGCTGAATCTCGAACAGCTCGCTTCCCAGGTGGTTGAACACCGACGCAAGCGACTGCCCCTCGGCCAACAGCACAGCCCGCTCGGCCAGCCCGCCGGGGTTGCTGGAAAGATCCTGCAAGCTGGCGAAAAAGCTGCTTAAGCTTCTGTTCACGCTCTGGCTCAGGTTTTCGTTGAACAGGATGTCGAGCTGCTGGAAGATATCCAGCCTGACGCGGAACTCGCCGGTGCGCTGGCCCTCGCCGACGATCTGCTCGAACAGGAACTGGTCGTGCACCCGCTCGATGCCCGCCACCAGGACGCCGGTTCCCAGTTGCCCGACAGCGGTGTTTCTGGGGATGTTCGGGGTGAGGAAGACTTCCTGGCGGGAATAGCCTTCGGTCTCGACGTTGGCGATGTTGTTGCCGGTGACCTCGATGGCGAGCTGCTGCGCCAGGAGCCCCAGTTTCGCGGTGTTTAGAATGCTGAAGACGTTGGATGCCATTGCCGGGCCTCAGACATCGGTGCTGAGCAGGCGCCCCTGGTGTTTGGTCTCATCCAGGCGGCCATTGGCATGGTAGGGCGAGGCGGCCTTTTCCACGGTGGCGTGCAGAAACGCCAGGGATTTTTTGAAGTTCAGCGCCGAGCGGTCCATCAAAGCGCGTATCTCGCCGCTCTTCTTGTTGATGGCGGCGATTTTGGCGAGCAGCGTTTCGCGGTTTTTCGCTAGCTCCCGGTTGATGGGGTCGTCCTGCATGCGGATGAGCGTGCGAAGGGTGAGGCGGCGCTCGCCGGTGCCCAGTTTCTTCTCGATTCTCGACATCAGGGCTATTCTCGCTTCTTCCAGGCCCTGAATGCGCTGAACGAGCTTCCCTTTCCGTGGGCCTATGTCTTCCACGTTTTTTAGCGAGTAACGGGTGAGGGCATCCCACTCCTCACCGAGAAGAGTGAGGAAGGCATCGTAAAGGGCGATCTTTTTTTCAAGAAGGTGGTTGAGTTCCCAAAGCAGTGGTTTCATGGCTCCCCCGGCATGGCGATGGTTTTCGGCAGGGCGGCCTGCATTTCGCTTGCGCGCCGGATCGCCAGGTCGATTCGTTTAAGATCCTTGTAAATCACATCGGCAAGTCCCAGCCCCTTCTTTAGGCTCACTTCGCCCGCCAGCTGCTGGTCGAACATCGATTCGTACATGTCCAGCGAGAAGCTGCTGAAAAGGCCGGATTTGGGGACCGTGGCGCGCATCGACTTTTGCAGGTACTGAACGAACACGGCTTCAAACTCGCCGGCGAGCGCCTTGAGTTCGGCGTCGGTTTTCGCCCCTTCGGCTTCGCCGGCACGCTTCATCCCGGCGAGGCGGGCATCGCCCAGGTTGAATAGGGCCTGCTCCTTGATTGCGTCCGGCGTGTAGATCGTCATACCCGGCTCCCTGGTCTGGCTTTGGCGGGGGTGGCAGGCCGGCCTCCGGCCAAAGCGCGAAAAGCCGCCCCGGCGTCCAGCGCGGCAAAGCCTCGCGCCAGCCCCGCCCGCCGTTAAATGATATCGAGTTCCGCGTGCAGGGCGCCGGCGGCTTTCATCGCCTGCAATATGGAGATCAGGTCCCTCGGCGTCACGCCGATGGCGTTCAGGCCGTTGACCACCTCTCCCAGCGTCACGCTTTTCGGCACGATAAGGAGCTTGTCCTCACCCTCTTCAACCAGAATGCGGGTGCGCGGCACGACCACGGTTTCCCCCTCGCGGCTGAAAGGCGCGGGCTGCGATACTTCGGGCTCCTCGCGAATCTGGATGAACAGGCTGCCGTGGGCCACCGCCACCGCCGAAACCTGGACGCTTTCCCCCATCACCACGGTTCCCGTTCGCTCATCGAGGATCACCCGGGCAACGGTGTCCGGCTCCACTTCCAGGCCCTCGATGCGGGAAACGAACACTGAGGTGCTGTCCTGGTATTTCTCCGGCACCGCCACCTTCACGGTGCGGCCGTCGAGCACACTGGCCGACTCGTCCTTCATCGTTTTGTTGATCGCGCCGACGATACGCCCCGCCGTGGTGAAATCGGTGGTCTTCAGGGACAGGACGATCTCCTCCTTGCTGTTGAAGGTGTTCGGCAATTCCCGCTCCACCAGCGCCCCGCCGGCGATGCGCCCCACGGTCAGGTGGTTTTTCTGCACGCCGCGCGCCTGCCCGCTCACCGAGAAGCCGCCGATGGAAAGCGGCCCCTGGGCGACGGAATAGGTGTGGCCGTCCGGTCCTTTGAGCGGGGTCATGAGCAGGGTGCCGCCCTGCAGGCTCTTGGAATCGCCAAGTGAGGACACGTTGACGTCGATGCGGTCCCCCTGGCGGGCGAAGGGCGGCAACTCGGCGGTGACGATGACGGTGGCGATGTTCTTGAACTTGAGCTGGTCGACCTCGTTTTCCGGAATCGTGACCCCCATTTTGCGCAGCAGGTTGACGATGGTCTGGATCGAAAAGAAAACGTTGGTGGCGCTGTCGCCGGTGCCGGCGAGGCCGATGACCAGGCCGAAACCCATCAGCTGGTTGTTGCGCACGCCGCGGATGTTGGCCAGGTCCTTGATGCGCGCCGCGCCGGCGGTTTCCGCGAACAGAAAAACGGTGAGGACGGCGGCGGCGATTTTAAACAGCATGGAGGTGCGCATGGTTACGATCCTTAAGGGTCAGAAGGGCCAGACCCATCCCAGGATCCGGGTCAGCCAGCCCACCCGCTGCTCGTCGGCGACGATGCCGTCGCCGGTGTAGCTGATATTGGCGTTGGCGATGAACCGGGAAGAGACGGTGTTATCGAAATTGACGTCGATGGGCCTGACGACGCCGGACAGGTTCATGATCTGCTTTTCGTTGTTCACGGTGACGACGCGGCTGCCGGCGATGGCCATGTTGCCGTTCGGGTACACCTCCGTCACCAGAACGGTGAGCGTGCCCGCCAGGCGGCCGAGGCGCGTGGTGGTGCCCGCGCCCTGGTTGGAGCGGCTGGTGGTGGCGTTCACCCCGGGGTTGAAGGGGTCGGCGCTGCCGAGAAAATTATTGATGCCGAGGTTCGTGTCGAGGCCGAGGATCGTGTTGGTTTGAAAGTCGATTTCGGTGTCCTTCGAGGTGTCGGTGGTCGCCGTGTGGGTTGAGGTCGCGTCTTCCTGAATCACCACGGTGATGATGTCGCCCACCTCGCGCGCCTTGATGTCCTGAAAGAAAATGTTGTTGAAACTGTCGCCCGGCCAGATGGAACCTTCGGCCATCTTCGGAGCCGGCTTTTTATAGATGCTGTCGGACACTTCGCTCGTGGTGTCGAGCGCCTGCGGCGGCTTGGCGCAGGCCTGGGCGGTGAATAGCATGAGCGCTATC
>QJWD01000185.1 GCA_003235465.1 Nitrospirota bacterium
GCCTCATCCCGGTGACGCAGGCGAGGATCAGGGTGCCAGCGCCATCGATAACGTAAAGGTCGACCTGACCCTCGACCCGGCGGATAAGGATTACAATCCTCCGAAACCCGAGGCCGACTGATCCATCCCCAGTCCACTCAACAGTTAATCGCGAGGAATACCATGGGGGGATGAACCCCCAGGCTGAATAGACGGATGAATAAGGAACCAGGATGCCGGAAGGCGTCCTGGTTTTTTATTTCCCGCAGATTTTCAGGGGTTTAGACCGAAAAATAATCTCGATTCTTTGAAATTGTATCCGATAGGGTGGGCATGATAAGATCGGTGTGAAAGATTCAGCAGTCCAGGCACCCGGCCACACCTTCCTGCGGCAAACCCTCAGGTCGTCGAGTTACCCGCACACCGGATGGAATATTCAGCAACCACGGTGTCGAAACCATGATCCACACATCACAACCCAGGAGAATCGAATGACGACGCATGACCAAATCGTAACCGCCTATGAAACCTATTTGGCAGAGAGCGAGAGCTTTGAAACCAAGAATGTCAAAGCGGCCGCCGCGCGCGCGCGTAAGGCGCTGGCCGAATTAGGCAAGCTGGTCAAGGCCCGCAGGGCCGAGATCCAGGAGCGCAAAAACAGCCTGGGTTGATCGTCAGTCTCTCAAGGGCTTGCGGGTGTATACCGCAGGCCCTTTTTTTTCCGGCGGGGATGGGGCGCGCAACTTGCCCCTGGCGGCCCGGCTTGCCTCTCCGGCCGGTACCTGGCCGGTTGTTTCTCCCGGACCCTTGACAAATTAAAATGATCGTTTTATAATAGACGCATGTCACGCTTGAAGGAATACGACAGGGAAAACGTGCTGGAGAGAGCCGCCGACCTTTTCTGGCGAAAGGGCTTCGAGGCCGCCTCGATGAGCGAGATGGTCGAGGCCACGGGTTTAAACAGCGCCAGCATGTACAAGGAATTCGGCAGCAAGGAGGCCCTGTTCAGAAGCGCCCTCTCGCACTATGAGACAACGCGCCTTTCGCCCCTGCTTCAGGTATTGCGGGAAAGCCCGGGTCTACAGGGCCTGGACAATTTCCTCGAGGCCGCCGCGGGGCGGGCGGGCAGCCGGGGCTACAAGGGCTGCCTAATGCTGAACACCCTGACGGAAAAAAATTCAGTGAGCCCGGCGGCCATCCAGCAGGTGGAGACGTTCTGCGCCAAACTGAAGGACGCGCTTCAGGTTTCCATCGGCGAGGCCAGGGAGCGGGGCGAGATTCCCCCGGGCAAGGACCCGGCGGCGCTGGCGGACTTCATCATTTGCATGATTCACGGCATGGTGCTGTACGGGCGGGCGAACGCCCACAAGGCGCACATCGGCGGCATCGTCGATACCGTTCGGGCCACGCTCACCCGCTGAAAATTTTTTTGGCTAATTTTAAAACGATCATTTTATAACTGCGGGCCGGTTGCCCGCCTTCAACACAGAGAGGAGCGCATCATGAAAGTTTTCACCAGGCACAGCGAATCGACCGCGCCCGAGGGTTCGGCGGAGGTTCTCGCCCAGGTCAGCGAGCGTTACGGCTTCATCCCGAATCTCGCGGCCTACCTGGCGGAATCGCCCGCGGCGCTCGGCGGCCTGCTGGCGCTCGCCGGAGCGTTCGATCAAACCTCGTTCAGCGAAATCGAACGGCAGCTCATTCAACTCACCGTGAGCGTCGAGAACAACTGCGATTACTGCCGCTCGGCGCACAGGGCCATGGCCAGGAAGGCGGGGATGGAACGGGCCGCCGTGGACGCCGTGCTGGCCGGCCAGCCGGTTGGCGGCAAGCTGGAGGCGCTTCGGCAGTTCACACGCACGCTGGTCGAGAAACGCGGCTGGGCGGGGGACGAGGCGGTGAACGCCTTCCTTGAAGCCGGTTACAGCAAGGCACAGGTGTTCGAAACGGTGATGGGGGTGGCGCTGAAGACCCTCACCAACTACAGCAATCACCTGGCCGGCGCCGTTCCCAACCCGGAGTTCGGCGATGGAGGCGAGTGATGGCAGCGGGGTTCGGCGGTTTCCCGGAGGACACGCCGCGCTTTCTCGGGGAACTCGCAAAAAACAACAACAAGCTCTGGTTTGAGGAGAACAAGGGCCGCTATATCGATGGCGTGAAAGAGCCGGCGGAAGAGTTCGCGCGCGCCCTCACCGGGCGGATGCAGAAAAAATTTCCCGACCTCAAGCCGCTTTGTGCGAAAGTCTTCCGGATCCACCGGGACATCCGCTTCAGCCACGACAAGACGCCCTACAAGACGCACATCGGCATCCGTCTTTCCTGGGAAAGCGGCAAGGGGTGCAGCCTGCCGTTCTTTTATGTGCAGATCGAGGCCGGCGGCCTTTGGCTCGTCACCGGGGTGAAGGCCTTCGAGCGGCAGGCCATGGAAGCGTACCGCAGAGCGCTCGCCGACACGCGCCAAGCCGCTCGCCTCGTCCGCCTCGTGGACGGGCTCACAGGGAAGGGGCTCAAGCTCGGCGGAGAAAAAACCAAACGCCTGCCGCCGGGACTTAACGGAGAGGGGCCGGCGGCGGAACTGGGTAAGCACAAGGGCCTGTATGTCGAGGAGAGCCTGCCGCTTGCCGCCGTCTTGCACCAGCCGGAACTGGTGGAATATTGCGTCGATAGGTTCAAGCGGGCCAAGCCGCTTTACGACTGGCTCGGCAAGCTGTAGGACGGCGCTTCCTCCCGCGCTCCTCCCGAAGGCGGATAAATTGCACCCTTTCCCGCGGCGAAAGCTATAATGGGCCGCCCGCTGCCCGGCCGTGCACCGTGTGAAAGCCAGCGGGTGCCCGCGTGCCGTAGCGCCTGCGGAACGCCGCTCAAGGGGAGAGACCCCGTTGCAATTCTTTTCAGCTCGCATCAACCTCCGCCGGATTTTTTCTTTCATCGGAAAGTTATTGCTGGTCTTTGCCGTCGCCATGCTGCTGCCCGCCGCCGTCGAAGGCGACGCTTCGGCGGATGCGATGGCTTTCCTGGGTTCCGCCGCCGTCACCGGGCTTGCGGGCAGCCTGCTCGCGTTGTTCGCCCCTGCGCCGCGCGAGGTGCTGAACTTCAAGGAATCGTTCCTCCTCACCACCCTGGCCTGGGTGATCACCAGCCTGTTCTCATCGCTGCCGTTCGCCTTCGGCACGCTCGGCCTCGGTTTCACCGACGCTTTCTTCGAGGCCGCCTCCGGCCTCACCACCACCGGCGCGACGGTGCTTTCCGGTCTCGACCAGATGCCCAGGGGTATCCTGCTCTGGCGCGCGCTGTTGCAATGGATCGGCGGCATCGGCATCATCGTGCTCGCGCTCGCGATATTGCCCCACCTGGGCATCGGCGGGATGCACCTCTTTCACACCGAGTCATCCGACCGGTCGACGAACCCGTTTCCCAGGATCCGCTCGCTGATGCAGGCGATTTTTTTCGTTTACCTTGGCCTGAGCCTCCTCTCTGCCCTGGCCTACCTCGCCGCCGGGATGACGGCGTTCGATGCCGTGGCGCACGCGCTGACCACCATCGCCACCGGCGGCTATTCCACATCCGACCATTCCATCGGCAAGTTCGGCGCCGCCGTGCAGGGGGTCGCCATCGTTTTCATGCTGCTCGCCAGCCTGCCCATGGTGCTTTACGTGCGGGCGGTGCGCGGCGACGTTCAGTCCATTTGGAAAGACGGGCAGGTCCGGCTGTTTTTTCTCGTGGTGGGGGCCTGCGTGCTGCTGTTCACCCTGTGGCTCTGGGGGGCGGGGCGCGAATCCCTCGGCGGCGCGCTCCTGCACGTGGCCTTTCACGTCACCTCCATCATATCCACCACCGGCTACTCCACCACCGATTACAGCCAGTGGGGCACGCTGGCGTTCGAGACGTTTTTCTTTCTCACCTTCGTCGGCGGCTGCAGCGGGTCCATCGCCGGCGGCATAAAGATGTTCCGCTTCGAGGTGATGTTCGACCTGATCCGCATTCAACTGAAGCGAATGGTCGACCCAGGCCTCGTTGTTTTGCCCAAGTACAACCAGAAGCCGATCAAGGATGAAACGGTGCATTCGGTGCTGGTCTTCATCGTTCTGTATCTCGTTCTTACTTCGTTGCTCGCGGTGGCGCTGTCCATGCTGGGCCTCGATTTCATCACTTCCGCCAGCGCGTCGTTTTCCGCCATGGCCAACGTCGGGCCGGGGCTCGGCGAGGTGATCGGCCCGGGGCACAATTACTCCACCCTGCCCGGTGCGGCCAAATGGGTTCTGGCCTTCGGCATGTTCGTCGGCCGGCTCGAGATCTTCACCGTCCTCATCCTGTTCACCCCCGGCTTCTGGAGGCGCGAGGCGGGCGCGGAGGAAGCCCGCCCTGAGCCAGGAACTAGCTGAAAAGTAGGGGGATATGTTGATTTTGTGGGTGCGCGCTGGGCCCGTTCAGGTTACACTGCATAAAGAGCCAATGCGGGCCAGAGGCCGCCGGGCTCCTGATTTTCCTCCTGCGGAGAAAACGCGAATGGGCGGTTGGATGAAGGAACTCGAAGAGCGCGGCCTTTCACGGGGCAACCTCACAGGAGCCCGGCTGAACCGCGCCAACCTCGAATGGGCGCAGCTTTCCCAGTCGAAGATGATGCGCGCCAACCTGATGGGGGCGTACCTGATGGGCGCATCGCTGAACGGCGCCAACCTCACCTCGGCCGATCTCAGCCAGGCGCGCATGCGAAGCGCCAACCTGTCCGGCGCGGTGCTGGTGGGCGCGAACCTCACCGCCGCCGACCTCATGAAGGCCGATCTCACCTTCGCCGATCTTTCCAACGCCGATCTGCAAAGCGCGGTGCTCTCCGGCGCCAACCTCATCGGCGCCGATTTAAGCCAGGCGCGCAACCTCGAAGCCAAGCAGCTTAAAGCCGCTATTCTTAGCCCCGACACCAAACTGCCCCGCCACCTTCAGGTGGAAGTGGAGGAGGAGAACGGAGAAGACGCCTCCAAGGACCTGGACTCACTTCTCGACACCTTCCGCTGATTTTTCCGCTGCGCCCCGCCGCCAAAGCCCCGGCTCTATTTACTGGAAATCGCCCCCGCGGGTTGCATAAAATAAACCAGACAACCCATTCATAAACTCAATGATCCGGTTTTGGCCACGCCGCTTTGTTTCGGCCGCGAAGGCAAACCCGGCATCGACAGGAGGCATACCCGATGGGGCGCATTGCATTGTACCTTGCCACCAACATCGCCGTTTTAATCGTACTCACGTTGATCTTGAGCGCGCTCGGTTTAAATCAGCCGGGGCGCGACTGGACGCCGATGATCTTTTTCGCCGCCATCATGGGCATGGGCGGTTCGTTCATTTCCCTCCTCATGTCGAAATCGATGGCCCGGCGCGCCACCGGCGCGAGGGTGATCACCCAGCCCGCCAGCCAGGCCGAGGCGTGGCTGGTCGACACCGTTCGCCAGCAGGCCGCGCGGGCGGGCATCGGCATGCCCGAGGTCGCCATCTTTCCCTCGTCGTCGCCCAACGCCTTCGCCACCGGCGCGAACAAGAATAGCGCCCTTGTCGCGGTGAGCGAGGGCCTGCTCGCGAACATGAACCGGGACGAGGTTGAGGCGGTGCTGGGCCACGAAGTCAGCCATGTGGCCAACGGCGACATGGTGACACTGGGATTGATTCAGGGGGTGGTCAACACCTTTGTCCTGGTGTTCGCGAACCTCGCGGCGGCGATGGTGGACCGGCGCGGGGCCGACGGGCATTCGCGGGGCGGCATTGGGTATTACGGCACTTACATGCTGGCGCAGGTGGTGCTCGGGTTTCTCGCCACGATGATCGTCATGGGGTTCAGCCGCTGGCGGGAGTTTCGCGCCGACCAGGGAGGGGCCATGCAGGCCGGCCGGCATAAAATGATTGCCGCGCTCACGCGGCTCAAGGAATTGTCCGACCCGAGGCCCCTGCCCGGGCAGCTGGATGCCTTCGGCATCAGTAGCGGCGTACCACGGGGCCTCAAAAAACTGTTCATGAGCCACCCGCCGCTTGAGGAGCGCATCGCCGCGCTCGCCGACGGCGAGTGATCATCCTGTTGGGCCCGCTAGCGGTCATGCGGAGTTAGGGCGGCGACTCAATTGTCCGACAGGGGCATCCGGGTGATGGCTTTGGCGGTGTGGAGCGCCCGGCTCACACCAGCGTAATGCAGGGCGAGCTGGATTCTCAGCGCGTCGCGGCTCTGTTCATCGTTGACGCTCTCGCACAACTCGCGCGCTTTCAGCTGCCGGCCCCTAGCCATCAATTTTTCCAGGCACTCGCAGATGGAACGGTGGGTGGATTTCAGCCGGTTGAAAAACAGCCCGGCCAGGCCGAGCAGCATGCCCCCGGTGAGAAGCTGGAGCAGCGCCAGGCCGCCGGTGTACCTCGCCGGAACAACGGCGGTGACGATGAGCAGGACAAGCCCGAGGCCGGCGAACAGGCCCGCGAGCTTGAAGCCCGCCCGCGCCTGATGCGAGACCAGATTGAAATACTCGACGAGTTGCCGGTTGCCGAGGTCCAGCGTATTGTCGCCTTCGCCCGATGGCGCGTTCCCCCCCGCCTGTTGCGCCTCCAGAAGAGAGCCTTCCCCTTCCAGAGGGTTGACGATAAGATTTTTCAAATCGCCGGATTTATGCGCCGACCTCAAAAGGCGCACCATGCTCCAGATCGCGGCGGCGGCGGCCAGGGCGGCAAGCAGGTTGATTGGGTCGATCATCGTTTGGCGTTCCTTGTGCGGTGTGGTTCCGTTTGTTTGATGATGAAGCGAATATAGGTGATGCAGATCACGAAAAAATCGCGACTGGGTCACAAATCCGTCAATGCGGGCCAAAACCCTTCGCCGCGCCGATTTTGTTCGTGGACATCGCTTCCCGCCTGTGATATTCATTGGGGCGATACTGCCCAAAGAGTCCAAACAACAAACCCCGCACACAGCACACGGACGCTTTAGGCGGAATGTTTCGGCCCTCGCCTTTATCCCGT
>QJWD01000400.1 GCA_003235465.1 Nitrospirota bacterium
CCGGTTTCCCCGTGCTCGGTGGTGTCGAGCCCCATTTCCTCCGACTCCGGATCAACCCGAAAGCCGATGGTTTTCTCGATGGCGATCACGATCCCAAGCGTGAGCACGAAGGAGTAGAGCGCCGCCGCGACGATGCCGACGATCTGCACGCCCACCTGCTTAAGGTTGCCGGCGAGCAGGCCGGTCCCGCCGATGGTGACGAACAGGCCGGTGGCGAGAGCGCCCCAGGCGCCGCCGATGCCGTGAATGCCGAGCACGTCGAGCGAGTCGTCGTAACCGAGGCGGATCTTCATGACCACCGCCGCGTAGCACAGGCCTCCCGCCACCAGGCCGATCACCATCGCCCACAAAGGCTCGACGAACCCGGCGGCGGGGGTGATGGCCACAAGACCCGCGACGATGCCCGACGCCGCGCCGAGGGCGCTCGGCTTGTTGCCCTTCAACCATTCCGCCAGCAGCCACCCGATGAGGCCCGCCCCGGTCGCCACCTGGGTGTTGGTGAAGGCGAGCACCGCCGTTTCATTCGCCGCCAGGGCGCTGCCCGCGTTGAAGCCGAACCAGCCGAACCAGAGCAGCCCGGCGCCAAGCAGGGTGAGCGGCAGGCTGTGGGGGATCATCAACCGGCCGGGAAAGCCGTGCCGTTTCTTGAGCACCAGCGCCGCCGCCAGCGCCGCCGTGCCGGAGGAGATGTGCACCACCGTGCCGCCGGCGAAATCCAGCGCGCCCAGGCCACCCAGCCAGCCGCCGCCCCACACCCAGTGGCAGATGGGGTCGTAAACCACCGTCGACCACACCAGGATGAACACGACGTAGGCCTTGAAGCGCACGCGCTCGGCGAAGCCGCCGCTGATCAGCGCCACGGTGATGATGGCGAACATCAACTGAAACATCGCGAACAGATATTCGGGAATGGTGCCGCTCAGCGTTTCGAAGGTGATGCCCGTGAAGAACGCCTTGTCCAGGCCGCCGACAAATTTGCCGATATCCGACCCGAAGGACAGGGAGTAGCCGAACAGCACCCACTGCACGGTGATGACGCCGAGCGGGACGAAACTGTGCATGAGCGTCCCGAGCACATTTTTCCGCTTCACCATGCCGCCGTAAAACAGCGCAAGGCCGGGCAGCATGAGCATGACCAGCGCGGAGGAGATGAGAACCCAACCCGTATCCGCGTAATTGATGGAGGCGGTCTCTTCGGCTTCGGCCAGGGACAGGGGAAAAAGCGTGAAAAATAAAATCCAGGCCGCCTTGATACGTGGCATAACAATTTTCATATCGACCCGCCTCCTTCTATTTATGCATGTTGGTTCGAGTGAGATTGCCGCCTCCCGCCGTCAAAATCGCGTCGGGCCGTCTTTCGCCCGGTGAGGCCAGGGCGAGACAGTGAGGCGTGGCCTCAGGTAAAACCTGCGCGAGACACGCTCATACAGATTTCAAGACCTGTACCACGCGGGGCGAGACCGGGAAAAAAATCATGAAATGGCTTTAACTATTTGAATCTATAGGGGATTATAGAAAACGCACGAATTGCGGAGGGCCCCAGGGCGAAAGCGCCACTGCCTTTTAAAAGGGCAGGGGGGCGAAAAAGTGCTTGCGGAATGATCACCCGGCGAAGACGCCGAAGGGTAGGGGCGGGGGCGGAAAATTACCGGTATCGCCACGCCGAATGTGATAGAATTCTCGTCAAATAAATGACCGCGGGCCGCCCCAGAAGCCGGGGCCGGGCCGCCCGGCGGATTCGCAAGGCATTTATTTAATTGAGGTTAAACCCTCGTCAATGAAAATGTCAGGAAGGAGCGCCATGGCACACTCCTTGCTCCTGATTAAATTGCAGCCGATTTATGCCGATCAAATGAAGGAGGCCGCCTCGCCGCCTGGCGACGGCCTTGCCCTTGTTCCGGGCCTCCTTTGATCCGCTCCCTGGTTTCGTTTTGCCGCCGTGTGGCGGCAGGGTTTTGGGATGATGCGGCCTGGAACGGGCCCGTTCATCGAGGCCAAGCCTCATCCTAAGGACCGAAGGAGATTCGATCATGGCACAGAACCAGGACGCCGCGCTGGATACCGGAGGCATCGCCGAAGCCCCCGCCAAAAAAAAGTCCTCTTTCATGAAGTTGATTTTATTTTTGCTGCTGGCGGCGGGTTTGGCGGGCGGCGGCTTGTACGGCTACACGCATTATTTAAACGGCGAGCTTCCCGCCGGGCTTTCCGAGCTTGTGGCGGGCAAGGAGAAGCCGGTGCCGGTTGCGATGCAGGTGCCGAGCGTCATGTACGCGCTCAAGCCCCTCATGGTCAACCTGGCCGAAAGCCGGGGCAGCAAGGTGCTCAAGGTTTCCGTAGCCTTCGAGCTCAGCTCGCCGGACCTGAGCGCCGAGCTGGATGAAAAATTGCAGAAGGTCACCGATTCCATCCTCGTCTTGCTTAGCAGCAAAACCTTCGACGATGTCTATTCGGTGGAAGGGAAGTTCCGGCTCAAGGACGAGATCACCATGCGCGTGAACCGGTTTTTGCTGATGGGCCACGTGCGGGACGCGTATTTCACCGAATTCGTTATTCAATGATATAATGAGGGGCGGTTCAAGTTGCGCCCGCCCCGAGAAGTGAACCCCGGGTAATCACATGAGCGAAGTCCTGTCACAGGGAGAGGTGGATGCCCTGCTCCGAGGAGTGGGCGAGGGCAATGTGCCCACCGAGACCGACCAGCCTGAAGAATCCGGCGTCGTCCCGTACGACCTGACCAGCCAGGAAAAAATCATCCGCGGCAGGCTGCCGACGCTGGACATCGTCAACCAGATGTTCTCGCGCCTGTTCCGCACCACCTTCTCCACCTTCTTAAGAAAGCCGGTGGACGTGAGCATCCGCTCGACGGACACCGTCAAATTCGGCGATTTCCTGCGCAGCCTGCCGGTGCCGTCCAGCCTGCACATATTCCGCCTCGAGCCGTTTCGCGGCCACAGCCTGATGGTGGTGGACAGCCGGCTGGTGTTCACCGTGGTCGATACCGTTTTCGGCGGCACCGGCCAGGGCGAGGCCAAAATCACCGGGCGGGATTTCAGCGCCATCGAGATCCGCATGATCAAAAAGGTCGTCGAGGACGCGCTGGACGATCTGGAAAAGGCCTGGAAGCCGGTGCACACCGTCATCCCGACTTACGTCCGTTCCGAAGTGAACCCGCAGTTCGCCGCCATCGTGCCGCCCACCGACGTGGTGCTGGCGATCAATTTCGACGTCGAGATCGATAATCAGAACGGAACGTTTTCCATATGCATGCCGTTTTCCTCCATCGAACCCATCATGCCGAAGCTGAAAGCCCTGTTTCAGAGCGAGGAGTTGGAGGTGGACCGGATCTGGCTCAGGCGGCTGAGAGCCGAATTGATGGATGCCGAAGTCGAAGGCGTGGTGGAGCTCGGCTCCGCCGACATCACCCCGGCCAGGCTCATGCACCTCAAAGTCGGCGACACCCTCATGCTCGGCAACGACGTGACCGACCCCCTGACCCTGAAGATAGAAGGCATACCCAAGGTCAAGGGTTATCCCGGCCAGTCGCGGGGCATGAAGGCCATACAAATTGAAGAAGTGATTAAACAGCAAGGATAATTTCATGGGCGACGACACACCGATCGAAAATCCCGAAAACGCGGGCGAGCAGGCCACCACCACCGAAGAGACGACCCGGGCGGGCGGCGAAAAGCTCGACCCGAGAAGCTTGGACCTCATTCTCGATATCCCGCTTAAAGTGACGGTGGAGCTTGGCCGCTCCAAACTCCTGATCAACGACCTGCTCCAGCTCGGCCAGGGTTCGGTGATCGAACTCAACAAACTGGTCGGCGAACCGCTTGAAGTGCTCGTGAACAACAAGCTGATCGCCCGCGGTGAAGTGGTGGTCGTCAACGAGAAGTTCGGCGTGCGCCTCACCGATATCGTCTCCCCCCTCGACCGCGTCAATTCCCTGGGCTAGGCAGCCCGAATCTCCCTCCGCTTAGCGGCGCATCCCCGCCGCCATCCAGCTTTCACACAAGGCGCCAGGCCCCCAGCGGCTGGCCGCGCTGTGGTACAGCCCTTGCACTTCTCCCGCTGGAGCGTCAGGTGTAGGCAATTTTGACAGTCCCCCAAACCCCTGGCCGACCGGGAGGCCCCCATGAAACCATTTAATAGACTGATTTTATTGATTTTAATCACTATATGCGGGCTGGCGTCCGGCGCCCTCGCCGCGGCCCAGGGCGGCGTCAAGAACCCGCTGCAGGACGTGACTGTCGGGTCCTATGACGACGAGGTGGTGATTCGCCTCAAATTCGCGGGACCCCTGCTCGGCGAACTGCGCCCGGTGTTTGCCGGCGGCGCGGTGCACATCGACATCCCCGACGCCGAAGCCCGGCTCGACCGGCTCTATTACCCCACCGGCGACGACCTGGTCCGCCGCGTGCTGGTGACGAGGCTGAATGAAAAGACCCTGAGGGTGGAGCTGCCCCTCGAAGCCGGCTTCGGAGAGAGCCGCCCCGTCGTCCTCGAAACCGAGGGACACACGCTGGTGGTGAAGGTGAAGAAACAGCCCACCGCCGACCCGCTCGCCGACCTGCTCGAAAAAGCGCGCGACGAGGTGGCTCCCGTGGCCGCCGTCGTAAGCGAACCCGCCCCGGCCGCGGACAAGCCGGCGCAAAACGTGCAGCCAGGCAAGGAAGTCAAACAATCCCGCGTCCTCTTTTCGGACCCTGAAGAAGCCGGCAAGGAGAGCCTGGGCATCCTGCCCTCGAGCCTCAAGATGCTCAGCATGCTGGCCTTGGTGCTCGGGCTGATGTTCCTGCTGTTTTACGGCTTCAAGAAATTCGTGCTGAAGGGCACGGCCTTCGGCCGCTACGACCGCTGGGTGCGCGTGCTCGGCACCAGTTTCCTTGGGCCGAAGAAAAGCATCGCCCTGGTGGAGGTGGCAGGGGAGGTGCTGGTGCTCGGGATCGCCAACGACAACATCTCCCTGCTCTCCCGCATCGACGACGAGGACAAGATCGAACGGCTGATAAGCGGCGCGCCGCCGGCCAGGCGCGAAGCGGCGGCGAACGGCAACGGCCACGCGCCCGGCCAAGAGATGAACGGCCACGCCTCCGGGGCCAACGGCCACAAGGCGGAGGACGGGTTCGACGGCCTGCTCAGGCAGGCGGCCAAAAGCCCCAAGGACAAGTACGTTCAGGACGTCACCGAGCAGATCCGCAGGAAGATGGCAAAAATCAAATCGCAATGAACCGCACGAAGTGGAAATGGATGACCGCCGGGCTCCTCGTGCTCTTCTTTGCGCTTGCCGCGGCCGAGAGCTTCGCCATCCCCCTGCCCACCGTGCAGGTGGGCATCGAGGACATCGAAAAGCCGGAACAGATGTCGAGCGCGTTGCAGGTGCTTCTGCTTCTCACCGTGCTTGCGCTCGCGCCATCCATCCTGATCATGATGACCTCGTTTTCGCGCATCATCATCGTGCTCGCGTTTCTCCGCCAGGCGATGGGAACCCAGCAGACGCCGCCGACGCAGATATTGATCGGCCTCGGCCTGTTCCTCACCCTGTTCGTCATGGCGCCGGTGTGGACGGAGATCAATGAAAACGCCCTCAAGCCCTACCTGAGCGAGGAGATCAACCAGTGGGACGCGCTCAAGGAGGCCGAGGCGCCGCTTCGGCGATTCATGCTCAGGCAGACGCGCGAGAAGGACCTCGCGCTGTTCGTGAACCTGGACGGCGGCGACAAGCCCCAGGCCGTGGAGGAGGTCGGCATGCAGACCTTGATCCCCGCCTTCATTATCAGCGAACTCAAGACGGCGTTTCAGATCGGCTTTCTGATCTATATCCCGTTCCTCATTCTCGACATGGTGGTGGCGAGCATCCTGCTCTCCATGGGCATGCTGATGCTGCCGCCCATATTGATCTCCCTGCCGTTCAAGCTGATGCTGTTCGTCATGGTCGACGGCTGGTACCTGACGGTGGGCTCGCTGATGAAAAGTTTCAGTTGATGGAGGCAGGCCGATGACCGAGGCGTTCATCATCGATTTCGCCATGGAGAGCCTGAAGACCACGCTGCTCGTTTCCGCGCCGATGCTGGGCTTCGGGCTGGTGACAGGCCTCGTGGTGTCCATATTCCAGGCCGTCACCTCGATCCAGGAACTGACGCTCACCTTCATTCCCAAGATCCTCGCGGTGTTTCTTGCGCTCCTGTTGTTTTTCCCCTGGCTCCTGCAGGTGATGCTCAACTTCACCTCCAAGGTTCTGATCAACTTTCCCGAATACATCCAGTGATGGATCTGTTCCGGCTGGATATGAGCGCGCTGGAAGCGGCGCTGTTCATCTTTTTCCGCGTGGCGGCGATATTGTTTTTCTCGCCGTTTTTCGGCAGCGCCCAGGTGCCCGCGCGCCTCAAGGTCGGCCTCGCCCTCGTGTTCAGCATCGCCCTTTACCCGCTGGTTCCCACAGGCGTTCTCTACCGGCCGACGGGGCTGTTCGAACTGGTGGTGGCGGTGATGACGGAGATCACCATCGGCCTGGCCATCGCCTACGCGGTGCAGCTCCTGTTCGCCGCCGTGCAGCTCGCGGGCACGGTGGTGGATTTTCAGATGGGTTTCGGCGTCGTCAACGTCATCGACCCGCAGACGCAGTCGCAGGTGTCGATCACCGCGCAGTTTCACAACATCATCGCGGTGCTTTTCTTTCTCGCCCTGAATGGACACCACGTGGTCATCGGCGCGCTGGTGGACAGCTTCACCCTCATCAACCCGAGGCACATCGATTTTTCCGGCCTCACGCCGGAGTTCATGCTCAAGGTGTTCTCGGCGACGTTCATCGTCGCCGTCAAGATCGCCGCGCCGGTGATGG
>QJWD01000186.1 GCA_003235465.1 Nitrospirota bacterium
AGCCCAATCGGCCGTATTTTGCGATGGCGGGGGACTGGATAGCCCCGCCGGGCGCGTAACCGGCCATTTTTGATATGGATAACCTCAATCTTAAGCATACTTTGGGGGTTCCGCGATGTCAATGGCCATTCCCTGCGGCGATTTTTTGAACCCCTGCCGGTTGCGCCTTAAAATATCGCCTGTTAAGGGGCCCGGCGGCCTCCCTACGGGGGCAGGGCGCAAGCGGGGAACGGGCGCAAGCTTCTGGTTTCCTCAAGCCGGTTTTCCCTGTAGGATAAGCGTAAAAAACGCCGCCCGAGCAGGGGTATATCCGAAACGCCCAGCGGCGTCACTCAACAGGCTTCACGCCTGCCCGAACGTGAATGAAACCGATGCGCGAGAGCACTCCCTCCTGGAAAACCCCGTCGCTCAACGACCCCCTTCAGTTCATCAAGGGGGTGGGCCCCAAGCGCGCCGTCCTGCTTAAGAAACTCGGCCTGAACACGGTGGAGGACTGCCTTTTCTTTCTCCCGTTCCGCTATGAGGACCGCACCGACGTGCGCGACGCCGCTTCCCTCACCGCGGGAGAATGGGTGACGTTCATGGGCGAGGTGGTCGAGGCAGCCGAGCTGCGCATCGGCCGTCGGCGCAAGCTGTTCGAGATGGTGCTGAAGGACAACACCGGCCTCGTCAGGGCGAAGTGGTTTCAGTTCAACGAGGCCTACATGCAGGAGAAGTTCCCCGTCGGCCAGCGGGTGGTGGTTTCGGGGAAGCCCGGGCCGCGCGGCCGCGCCGGGCTCGAATTCGTTCATCCGGACATCGAGCGCGTCGAGGACGAGGACCCCGCCGGCATCGGAGGCATTCTCCCCGTCTACCACGTCACCGAGGGGCTCGGCCAGAAGGCGTTTCGCGCCATCCAGAAGAACGTGGTGGAGAAATACGCCGGCCTGGTGGAGGAAATTCTGCCCGCCGAGGTCCTTCGTCGGCAGAACTTTCCCGGCCGGGCGGAGGCGCTCCTGATGGCGCACCAGCCGCCGAAGGAGGCGTCGGCTCCCGATCTCGACCGATTCAGGACGCCGGCGCAGCAGCGCCTGATCTTCGAAGAATTTTTCCTTCTTCAACTCGGCCTCGCCTACCGCCGCACCCATTCCCGGGACGAGGCGAAGGGCCACGCCTTCAAGACGCGCGGGCCGCTGATCCGCGATTTCGTCAAGCTGCTGCCTTTCGAACTCACCGGGGCGCAGAAAAGGGTTCTCGGCGAAATCATGGACGACCTGGGAGAGGCGCAGCCGATGAACAGGCTCCTGCAGGGCGATGTCGGCAGCGGCAAGACCATCGTCGCCCTCACGGCGCTGCTCACCGCGGTGGAAAACGGCGCGCAGGCCGCCATCATGGTGCCGACGGAAATTCTCGCCGAGCAGCATTTCCTCAATATTCAACCCTACTGCCGCAAGCTGGACCTCAAGGTTGAACTGTTGACCAGCGCGCTCACGGCGGCGAAAAAACAGGCGCTCCTCGAAAGCGTCGAAGCGGGGCGCACCGGCATCGTCGTCGGCACGCAGGCGCTCATTCAAAAGTCGGTGGGTTTCCACCGCCTGGGCCTGGTGGTCATCGACGAGCAGCACCGCTTCGGCGTGCTGGAGCGCGAGGCGCTCAACAGGAAGGGCTGGCACCCGCACGTGCTGGTCATGACCGCAACCCCCATCCCGCGTTCCCTCGCCCTCACCCTGTACGGCGAGATGGACGTGTCGCTGCTCGACGAGCTGCCCCCCGGCCGCCAGCCCATCGTAAGCCGCCTGTACTACGACAACCGGCGCGAGGCGGCCTATGAGTTCATGGGGCGCGAGCTCGACGCCGGCCGGCAGGCCTACGTCGTCTGCCCGCTCATCGAAGGTTCCGAAGCCAGCGACCTGAAGGCGGCGGCCGAGGTGCACGAGCAGCTCTCGGGCGTTTGGCCGGGGCGCACCGTCGCCCTCGTGCACGGGAAACTCAAGCAGGAGGAGCGGCAGAGAATCATGACCGATTTCAAGCAGGGCAAAATCCACGTTCTCGTGGCCACCACCGTCATCGAAGTGGGCATCGACGTTCCCAACGCCACGGTGATGGTCATCGAGCACGCCGAGCGTTTCGGCCTGTCGCAGCTGCACCAGCTGCGCGGCCGCGTGGGGCGGGGCGGCCACGCCTCCCATTGCCTGCTGATCGCCTATCCGCCCATCTCCGCCGACGGCAAGGCGCGCCTCGAAGCCATCTGCAAATCCACCGACGGGTTCACCATCGCCGAGGAGGATTTAAAGATCCGCGGCCCGGGGGATTTCATGGGCACCCGCCAGTCCGGCATGCCCCAGTTGCGAGTGGCCAACCTGTTGAGGGATTTCAAGGCGCTGGAGCTCGCGCGCCGGGAGGCCTTCCGCCTCATCGACCAGGACCCGAAGCTCGCCGGCCGCGAGCACCAGAACCTGAAGCGGGCGCTTTCTGGGCTGCTCGGCGAACGCATGAAACTGCTGGATGTGATCTGAATGCGCCGCCCCGTCTATTCAGCCGTTACCGGCTGTGCTAATCTGAGAAACCACCCCCCGGAAGGAAAGCGGCAATGCACCTGACACGCGGCGATAAAATCCTGATCGCTCTCTTGGTTCTCGTGAACGCGTTCCTGTTCACCCGCCTTGGGGCTGGCACCCGCGCGGGCGACTGGGTGGTGATCGAGGTGGAAGAGCGGGAAGTCGCCCGCTGGCCGCTCGCGGTCGACCGCCGGGGCGAGGTCGAAGGCCCGCTCGGGCCGACCGGCGTGGAAGTGAAAGACAGGCGGGCGCGGATTTTCCGCTCCCCGTGCCGGAACAAGGTGTGCATCAAAACCGGCTTCATCGCCTACGCCGACAGGCTGGCGGCGTGCCTGCCCAATCGCGTCGTGGTGCGCATCGAAGGCGCGGCCCAGCGCGGGGTGGACGCGGTGGTCGGCTGAGGCGGGCGTTTCACCGCCGGCATGCCCGCGCGGTGGATTTAACGGGAAAACCTCGAGGGGGGAATGAACCATCATCGCCGTTATCTCCGGGTGGCGGGTTTTATCGCGCTCGTCCTCATGTCTGTCGCGGCCGCGAACCCCGCGCCTGGCGCGCCGCCGCACCACATCCTGTCGGTGAGCCTCGACCCGGCGGGCGGCATCGCACGCTTTGGCGACACCCTCACCCTGAACCCCAAAGGCACGCCAGGCTCGGTGCTGCACCTTCTTTTGGGGGAGGGCGTCACCCTGGAGTCGGCGAAGGCGAAGGGGAGGGCGGGGTGGAGCGTCCGCGACAGCCGCGAGAAGGACGGAAGCCTCAAGCTGCACGTGCAGAAACCCGGCGGCGAACCCTGGCCGGATGAACTGACCCTCGAAATCCAGTACACGATGGCGATGCCCGGCGGCGGGGAAACCTGGGCGCTCGCCGGCGGCGACGGTTTTTACCCGAGCCCGGCCGCGCCGCGCGACATCGAGCCGTGGCTGACCTTTGAGCTCACCGCCCAGTCGCCCGCGCCGTGGACGGTGGTGAGCCAGGGCGAAAAGCTTGCGGCTGCGGGCGGCGGCGCGGGCGAGGTGCGCTGGCTGTCGAAAGAGCCGATGCAGGAGATCCACCTCATCGCCGACCGCTACGTGGAAACGCGGGAGGAGCACGGCGCGATCACCCTTCATACCTTCCTGCGCGACAACGAACCGGAACTGGCCCGCCGCTACCTGGACGCCGCGAAACAGTACCTCGACTTTTATCAGAAACTCCTCGGCCCCTACCCGTACCGTAAGTTCGCCCTGGTGGAAAATTCCCGCGAGACGGGTTACGGCATGCCCTCGTTCACCCTGCTCGGTTCCACGGTGATCCGCTTCCCCTTCATCCTGCACACCTCCTACCCGCACGAGATTTTGCACAACTGGTGGGGCAACGGGGTTTACGTTAAGGGCGGCAACTGGTCGGAAGGGCTGACCGCCTACCTGGCCGATCATCTTTTGGCCGAACTGGCCGGCCGGGGCGAGGCGTACCGGTTTGAAGAACTGAAAAAATACCTGAGCTACGTGAACCCCGATAACGATTTCCCCCTCACCGAATTTCGCTCGCGCGAGGACATGGCCACGCAGGCGGTAGGGTATGGCAAGACGCTGATGCTGTTCCACATGCTGAGGCGGGAGGTGGGCGATGGCGTGTTCCTTCAGGCCCTCAAGGCCTTTTACCAGGACAACCGCTTTCGCCTGGCCGGGTTCAGGGAAATCCGGGCGGCGTTCGAGGCGGCGAGCGGCAGGGATTTTTCCGGGTTTTTTAAACAGTGGGTGGAGCAGGCAGGCGCGCCCGAGCTTGCGCTCGCCTCCGCCGCCACCGTTCCCTCCGGCATCGGCCACGAGCTTAAGATCGAAGTGCGGCAAACCCAGGCCGGGGAGGCTTACCACCTGCTGGTGCCGGTGGCGCTCTGGATCGCCGGCAGCGACATCCCGCACGTGCGCGAACTCAAGCTGAAAGAAAAGAAACAGACCTTCACCCTCAACCTGCCGTTCGAGCCCACCGCCGTCGTCCTCGACCCGTATCACGACGTCTTTCGTAAGCTCGGCCGCAAGGAAGTGCCGCCGAGCCTGGCCGACACCTACGGCGCTGTCCGGCCCGCGGCCATCCTGCCCCTTAAGGAGGCGTTCCCCGACGTGCTCCTCGGTTACCACCAGTTCGCCCAGGCCCAGGACGCCCCCGGCCCGCTGGTCGACGATGGCCCTGAGTCGCCGTTTCCGCCGGGCAGCCTGTGGGTGTTCGGGCGCGACAACCGGTACGCCCTCAAGCGCCTGGCCGAACCGCTCGGCGAATTCGGCGTGACCTTGGGCGAAGAGCAGGTGACGATCGCGGGAGAAACCTTTCCCTGGAAGGATCACAGCTTTGCCTTCACCGTGAACCGGCCGGGGGGCCGCGCGGGCACCGTCACCTGGATCGTCGCCGGCTCCGGCGAGAGCGCCGCCCGCCTGGTTCGCAAGCTGCCGCATTACGGCAAATACGGCTACCTCGTGTTCGAGGGGCCCGAGGCTGCGAACAAGCTGAAAGGGAACTGGCGCGTGAGCGGCACCGATCTCGCTAAAAACTTTGACGCGAGCAGGCACAAGCTGCCCCCGCGCCCGCCGCTGGTCGATTTCAAACCCTGACCTCCCCCATCCCCTCCTTGGTGAAGGAGGGGGGATTAAAGAGCATGCCTCATCCCTTCCTTAGGTGAAGGTGGGGCGAGCATGAAAACCCAGGTTTTGAGCGGGCCTTCATGAAAGCGCCGACTCCCAGGGAGAGGAGTTTTTTTAGAACAGGGAATCCTGGCCGCTGGCGGAGGGGGGAACCGCCTTGCCGAAATGGCGGTAGGCGAGTTCGGTGGCCACGCGGCCGCGCGGCGTGCGGTGGATGAAGCCGGACTGCATGAGGTAGGGCTCCAGCACGTCCTCGATGGTATCTTTCTCTTCGCTGATGGCGGCGGCGAGGCTTTCGACGCCAACCGGCCCGCCCTTGTATTTTTCGATCAGCGTGAGCAGCAGCTTGTGATCCATCATGTCGAGGCCCAGGTGGTCCACCTCCAACATTTCCAGCGACTGTTTAGCGACCTCCTCGTTGATCACGCCGTCGGCCTTCACCTGCGCGAAGTCGCGCACGCGGCGAAGCAGCCGGTTGGCAATGCGCGGCGTGCCGCGCGAGCGCCGGGCGATCTCGAGCGCGCCCTCCTTGGTGATAGCGATGTCGAGGATCGCCGCCGAACGGGTGACGATGGTGGCGAGCTCGTTTTCGCTGTAGAAGTCCAGTCTGTGGACGACGCCGAAACGGTCGCGCAGCGGCGAGGTGAGCAGCCCCGCGCGGGTGGTCGCGCCGATCAGGGTGAACGGCGGCAGGTCCAGCTTGATGGAGCGGGCGCTCGGCCCCTGGCCGATCATGATGTCGAGCTTGTAGTCCTCCATCGCCGAGTAGAGCGTTTCCTCGATGACGTGGGACAGGCGGTGGATCTCGTCGATGAACAGGATGTCGCCCCGCTCCAGGTTGGTGAGGAGCGCGGCCAGGTCGCCGGTTTTTTCGATCACCGGGCCGGAGGTGCTTTTCAGATTGGCGTTCATCTCCGCCGCGATGATGTTGGCGAGGGTGGTTTTGCCGAGGCCGGGCGGGCCGTAGAACAGTGCGTGGTCGAGGGCGTCGCCGCGCATGCGGGCGGCGGAGATAAAAATCTCGAGGTTTTTCTTGACCTTGTCCTGGCCGATGTAGTCGTCGAAATTGAGCGGGCGCAGCCGGGTGTCGATCTGCACCTCCTCGTTATCCGGAGCGGTGTCGAGCATCCGGTCTTCGTTCATGATCCTTCACCGAGGTTGTCAGGAGAGCCGGTTCAGGCTTTCCTTGATTAAGTTCTCGAGGTCGATGTTTCCCGCCGCCTCGTCCCACAATTTCTTGAGCGCCTTTTCCGACTCGGGCCGGCGGTAGCCGAGGTTGACGAGGGCGGAAAGCGCGTCGTCGAGCACGGCGTGCTTCGGGCCGCCCGCCGGGCGGGCGGCGTCTCCCGCCAGGTCCTGAATCTTGTCGCGCATCTCGAGGGTGAGGCGTTCGGCGGTTTTGCGGCCCACCCCCGGAATGGCGCTAAGCCTGGCCACGTCGTTGTTCATCACCGCCGACACCAGTTCCGCCGGCGGCATGCCGGAGAGGATGGCGAGGGCGAGCTTCGGCCCCACCTTGCTGATGCCGATCAGCTTCTCGAAAATCACAAGCTCCTCGGCGGTCTGAAACCCGTACAGTTTAATCGCATCTTCGCGCACGTGGGTATGAATTTTGAGCGTCACC
>QJWD01000401.1 GCA_003235465.1 Nitrospirota bacterium
AAGCATCCCCTTGAACGGTAAGGCGTTATTAAATTTGCCGCCCCTTTTCGGGAGGGGGGTTGGGGTGCGCCGGGCTTCGTTTTCCCGGCCCTTGTTGAACCTTGCCCGGCCCGGTGAAACCCATGGAAGACAAGCTGGAAATTCTGCTGGATAAAATCAAGCTGCTGGAGAACGAGCTTCTCCATGAGATGGAGATCAGGCAGCGCCAGTTTTATTACGAGATCAAACGCAAGAAAGTCCGCTTTGAAAAGAGCGTGAAGGAGCAGCACCGGCTCCTGGTGAAGAAAATCCGCTATTACCTGCGGGAGGCCAGCCTGCCGACGATCCTCACCGTGCCGGTGATCTGGAGCCTGGTGTTTCCGGCGCTGCTCATGGACGCCATGGTCTCGCTCTACCAGGCGGTCTGCTTTCCGGTGTACGGCATTCCCAGGGTAAGGCGCGGCGATTACGTCATTCTCGACCGGCATTACCTCGGCTACCTGAACGGCATTGAAAAAATGAACTGCACTTACTGCGCGTATTTCAATGGCCTGATGGCCTACGTGCAGGAGGTGGCGGCGCGCACCGAGCAGTACTGGTGCCCCATCAAGCACGCGCGCAAGCTTAAAACGGTGCACAACCGCTACAAGCGGTTTCTCGACTACGGCGACGCGGAAGGCTACCGCGAGCACGTGGAAACCGTGCGCCGTGATTTTTCCGACCTGGTCAAGGCTAAGCACAAATCGGCCAAAACCGTGGAATGACCCCCCTCCCCGCACCCCATGGTGGGAGCGGGGCCAAAGCGGGGTTGACTTCCCCGCCCGATCTCTGATACACAGCATGTCCATATGAACTTTCAAGATGTCATTTTCAACTTGGAGAGGTACTGGGCGAGCCGCGGCTGCGCTGCTCACCAGCCCTACGATATCGAAGTGGGAGCGGGCACCTTCAACCCGAGCACGTTTTTCCGCGTCCTCGGGCCGGAGCCCTACCGCGCCGCCTATGTCGAACCCTCCAGGCGGCCCACCGACGGCCGCTACGGCGAGAACCCCAACCGGCTGCAGCACTATTACCAATTTCAGGTGATCCTCAAGCCCTCGCCGGAAGACGTTCAGGACCAGTACCTTAAAAGCCTCACCGCCCTCGGCATCGACCCGATGAAGCACGACATCCGTTTCGTCGAGGACGACTGGGAATCCCCCACGCTCGGGGCCTGGGGCCTCGGCTGGGAAGTCTGGCTCGACGGCATGGAGATCACCCAGTTCACCTACTTTCAGCAGGTGGGCGGCATCGACTTGTCTCCGGTCACGGTGGAACTCACCTACGGGCTCGAGCGCATCGCCATGTACCTGCAGAACATCGACAACGTGTACGACCTCAAGTGGAACGACACGCTGCTCTACGGCGACGTGCACCTGGAAACGGAAAAGCAGTTCTCCACCTACAATTTCGAGGCGGCGGACACCTCGCGCCTCTTCACCTGGTTTGAAATGTACGAGGCGGAGGCGATGGCCATCCTCGAACGGGGCCTGGTGCTGCCGGCTTACGATTACACGCTCAAGTGCTCGCACGCGTTCAACCTGCTCGATGCACGCGGCGCCATCAGCGTGACCGAGCGGACGGGCTTCATCGCCCGGGTGAGAAAACTGGCCCGCGCCGCCGCCGGCGAATACGTCGCCCAGCGCGAGGCGATGGGTTTTCCTTTGCTCAAGGTCCGCGCATGACCCATGGCGGGAAGATGGGAAACCCTCACATCAGAGAGGCAGCGTAACGATTCATGCCCGAACTGTTTCTGGAAATCGGCTCCGAGGAGATCCCCGCGGGCTTCATTCAGCCGGCGCTGGATTATCTTGAACGCGGGCTGAAAGCGTATTTCGAGAAGAACCGCATTCCCGCTGGCGAGGGGCGGGTGCTCGGCACGCCCAGGCGGCTGGCGGTGGCGTTCGCCGATGTACCCAGAAGCCAGCCCGATGCGGTGGAAACCCACCTCGGCCCCAACGTCCGCGTGGCGTTCGATGCGGAAGGGAAGCCCACCCAGGCGGCGATCGGTTTTGCACGCGGCAAGGGGGTAGCGGTCGAAGCTTTGACCCGGGCCACGACGCCCAAGGGTGAAGTGGTTGCCGCCCGGGTTGAGCTAAAGGGGCGGCCCACAACCGAGATCCTTTCCGAGATGCTGCCCGGCTTCATCGCCGACATTCCGTTTCCGAAAAAGATGCGCTGGAGCGACAAGAAGCTCGCCTTCGCAAGGCCACTGCACTGGATCGTCGCTGTGTTCGGCGGCGAGCGGCTCGCCTTCGAGGTGGACGGCGTGATAAGCGGCACCGCCTCCCTCGGCCACCGTTTTCTCGCCCCTGAACCCTTCGAGGTCGACGGGCTTCAAGGTTATCTCGCGGGTTGCGAGGCGCACCGCGTTCTGGTGGACCCGGTGGCGCGGAGAAAGTCCATCGTAAGCCAGGTGGAGGCGCTGCAGGCCGCCGCCGGCGGCGCGCCCGTCCTCGACGAAGACCTGCTCGACGAGGTCAACTACCTGGTCGAGTGCCCGGTGGCGCTCATGGGCAATTTCGACGCCCGCTTCCTCGAGCTGCCCAAGGAGCTTCTGGTCATCACCATGAAGCAGCACCAGCGCTATTTCCCGGTGTGGGGGAAGGACCGTAAGCTTCTGCCGCATTTCATCACCATCAGCAACATGGAGGCGAGAGGCGGCGAGATTCAGGCGGGCAACGAGCGCGTCCTGCGCGCCCGCCTGGAAGACGCCCGCTTCTTTTTCAAGGAGGACAGGAAAAAGAAGCTCGAGGACTACGTCGAAAAATTGCGCGACGTGGTCTGGCAAAAGGACCTCGGCACCACCTTCGAAAAGATGGAACGCTTCACTCTCATCGCGGGCGAGATCGCCAAGAGGGCCTGCCCCGGGGAAAGCGCCCGGGCGGTGCGGGCGGCGGGGCTATGCAAGGCCGACCTGGTGACGCAGATGGTCTTCGAATTTCCCGAGCTTCAGGGGATCGTGGGAAGTTACTACGCGCTCGGCTCCGGCGAGGAGCCAGCGGTGGCGCTTGCCATCAAGGAGCATTACAAGCCGGCGTTCGCCGGCGACGCGCCGCCCGCAAGCGATGCCGGGGCGGCGGTGGCCATCGCCGACAAGCTCGACACCATTCTCGGTTGCATCGGCGTCGGGCTTCTGCCCTCGGGCTCGGAGGACCCTTATGGCCTGCGCCGGCACGCGCTCGGCATCCTGCTGATTCTGCTCGATAGGGGCTGGCGGGTGCCGCTGGGCGAGCTGATCGATTTCGGCATCGGCAACCTGGCGGGCAAGACCAAACTCAAACCGGAGGAGATCCGGAAAAACGCGATGGACCTGTTCATCCAGCGTTTCAAGACCCACCTCGCGGGCGAAGGCTACCCCTACGACGCCGTCGACGCGGTGATCGCCACCGGCATCGACCACCCCGGCGACGGGGTGAAAAAGGTCGAGGCCCTTTCGGAACTGAAAAAACAGCCCTACTTCGAGGCGCTGGCCGTCGCGTTCAGGCGCGTGGTAAGCATCCTGAACGAGGAGGCGAAAGGCGAGGTGGACCCGGGTCTGCTCAATGAAGAAGCCGAGAAGGTGCTTTATCAGGAATACCTGAGGCTGAGACCCCTGGTCGAAGGCCATACCGAAAAACGCGAGTTCGCCCTGGCGCTCGAGCGCATTGTCGAAATCAAGAAAGCCGTGGATGGTTTCTTCGACCAGGTCATGGTCATGGTGGACGACAGCGCCATCAGGAAAAACCGACTGCATCTTTTGTATGGCATTTCCCGGCTCTTCGCCCCCATTGCCGACTTCTCCCGCATCGTGGTTGAAAAGGGAAAGTGACCCCCCTCCCTGGCCGCCTTTCGGGCCGCGAAAATGATTGAAAAGCACCGCAACAATCGGATAATCTAAGCCCGCTTGAACCGGTGGCACATTCCTTTAATTTTTCCCCCGAAAAATCCGTCTTATGGCAACCGCTAAGGAAGAAGTTCAGATAAAAAGAAAATACGTTTACTCGTTCGGAGGCGCGCGCACCGAAGGCAAGGCCGACATGCGCAACCTGCTCGGCGGCAAGGGCGCGAACCTCGCGGAAATGGCCTCTTTGGACATCAACGTTCCGCCCGGCTTCACCGTCACCACCGAGGCGTGCGTGCGTTTTTTCAACACCAGCCACCAGTTCCCGCCTGGCATGTGGGAGGAGGTGGGGGAGCACCTGAAAAATCTCGAGGCGCATCTTGGCAAGCAGCTTGGCTACCGCGCGAACCCGCTGCTCGTGTCGGTGCGTTCCGGAGCGCGGGTGTCGATGCCGGGCATGATGGACACCGTCCTCAACCTCGGCCTCAACCAGGAGACGGTGGAGGGCCTCGCCGAAAAGACGCAGGACGAGCGTTTCGCATACGATTGTTACCGGCGCTTCATTGCCATGTTCGGAAACGTCGTGCTCGGCATTCACGGCGACAAGTTCGAAGAGGTGCTCCACAAAAAGAAAGTCAAGCGCGGGATCCACGAAGACACGGATCTTTCGGCGAAGGATTTAAAGGCGATCATCAGTCAGTTCAAGACCATCGTCAGAAAGAGCATCCACCACGAATTCCCGGACGACCCAATGGAGCAGCTCCGGATGGCTATCGAGGCGGTGTTCAAATCCTGGAATACCGACCGCGCCCGCGCCTACCGGCGCATGAACCAGATCCCCGGCGACTGGGGCACCGCCGTCACCGTGCAGGCGATGGTGTTCGGCAACATGGGGCCGACATCGGCGACGGGCGTGGCGTTCACCCGCAACCCCGCCACCGGCGAACGGAAATTCTACGGCGAGTACATGGTCAACGCGCAGGGCGAGGACGTGGTTGCGGGCATTCGCACGCCGAACCCCATCGACCAGCTGGAAACGGACATGCCCGAGGTGTACGAGGCGCTCACGCGGGTTTATAAAAAACTCGAAAGCCATTACCGCGATATGCAGGACCTGGAGTTCACCGTGGAGGAGGGTGTGTTGTACCTCCTGCAAACCCGCTCGGGCAAGCGCACCGCGCCCGCCGCCATCAAGGTTGCCCTCGACATGGTGAGCGAAGGGCTGATCAGCAAACAGGAGGCCGTGATGCGGGTGCCCGCCGGCCAGCTCGACCAGATTTTTCATCCGATGATCGACCCGGACGCCAAGGTCAAGGTGCTCGCCAAGGGGCTGGGCGCCTCGCCGGGCGCGGCGACGGGCAAGGTGGTGTTCACCCCCGAGCACGCCCAGACGATGGCGGACAAGAAGGAGAGGGTGATCCTGGTGCGGGTGGAAACCTCGCCCGAGGACATTCACGGGATGAACGTCGCGCAGGGCATCCTGACCGCGAAGGGCGGCATGACCTCGCACGCCGCCGTGGTGGCGCGCGCCATGGGCAAGCCCTGCGTGTCCGGCTGCGCCGACCTCGACGTCAACCTCAAAAAGAAAAAATGCAAGATCGGCGGCGTCGAGATCAACGAGTTCGACCCCATCACCCTCGACGGCTCCTCGGGTAAAGTGATAGCAGGCGCGGTGCCGCTCATCCGCCCGCGCCTGACAAGCTCGTTCACCCGGCTCATGGGCTGGGCGGGGGAGGTGCGCCGCCTGGAGATCCGCGCCAATGCCGACACCCCGCACGACGCCCTGGTGGCGCGCGATTTCGGCGCGCAGGGCATTGGCCTCTGCCGCACCGAGCACATGTTCTTCGACGAGGAGCGCATCTTCCTGGTGCGCAAGATGATCGTGGCGGCCAAGCAGGAAACGCGCAACGAGGCGCTTAAAAAACTGCTGCCGATCCAGCGCGGGGATTTCACCGAGATCTTCAAGGTGATGGACGGCCTGCCGGTGACCATCCGCCTGCTCGACCCGCCGCTGCACGAGTTTTTACCCAATTCGCCGGCGGAGACGAGAAACCTGGCGCGGCAGATGAAGGTCAGCCCGGCGGCGCTGGCAAAGACCGTCGAGACCATGAAGGAAGCCAACCCCATGCTCGGCCACCGCGGCTGCCGCCTTGGCATCACCTTTCCCGAGATCTACCGCATGCAGGTGCAGGCCATCATGGAAGCGGCCTGCAAGCTGGCGAAAAAGGGCAAGAACCCGCGTCCGGAGATCATGATCCCGCTGGTGGGCCACGTGGCGGAGTTCTGCTATGTGCGCGACCACATCGTCGAGGTGGCCGACCAGGTGAAGGAAAAGACCGGGGTGGATCTGCCCTACTCCATCGGCACCATGATCGAACTGCCGCGCGCCGCCATCACCGCCGACGAAATCGCCCGCGAGGCGGACTTTTTCTCTTTCGGCACCAACGATCTGACGCAAACCGGGTTCGGCCTGAGCCGCGACGACGCCGGCCGCTTCCTGCCGCATTATCTCGACCAGGGCCTTTTGAGGGAGGATCCCTTCGTCAGCTTCGACCGGGACGGCCTGGGTCAGCTCGTGCGCATCGCGGTGGAGAAGGGCCGTTCGGTGCACCCGGGGATTCACCTCGGCGTCTGCGGCGAACACGGCGGCGACCCCGCCTCGATCAACTTCTTCCATCAGCTCGGCCTGCACTACGTGAGCTGCTCCCCCTTTCGCGTGCCGACGGCCATCCTGGCGGCGGCGCAGGCGGCGATCGAGAACCCGTGAAGCCCGCGCGGGCTGGCTACCGGCCTCGCCGGGCCAAAGGGAGGCCACGGCGGGGAAAAACGGTTGACTTAACCCCCGTCTCTTTTCATAATTAGACACTCTGAGACAGCCAC
>QJWD01000087.1 GCA_003235465.1 Nitrospirota bacterium
CCTTGTGAAGGTAATTGATTAAATTGAGTTTTTGCTATTTGCGCCGAAGAGGCGTGTTGTCCCGTGTGAGCTGGATTACAAACGGGGCTTCCAACCGTTGAAAAATTTGCTATAGTAAGCGCACCAAACAGATGCACATCCATGGAAAGCTATGCGTTTTAACAAAGAATTTGCAAAACTAAGACGCGGTAATATTGTCCAGGAAAACTTTCCCACCGTCTCCATCATCCCCATGATCAAGCGTGGCGAGCTGACCGGGGAGGAAGAAATTTGCTTAGACGGCGTTCGCTGGGTTCGATTGGACGGGCATGCCCAGTTGTCTGCCTTTTTTCCTGACCCCTCCGGTGGAGCCGAGCCGGTAACGAAGGTTGCCAAAAAGAAAAAAAAGGCCGGCAAGAAGCCGGTGCCCTCGAAGGTTAGCCGCGAGAAGGAAGGCGAGCTTGATGTCATAAAGATCGAACTGACCGGCGACGACGGACAGGAACCCGGTAACGAGGCCCTCAGGGTGGAGGAAATCGAGCTGATCGACGAGGTGGATGCCGACAACCGGGATAACGAAATCGAGGAAGCCTGGAACCTGCCGCCGGAAATACTCGAGATGGAAGAAATCGCCGGTGAAGCGAGCCTGATGGAGGATGCGCCGGAGACCTTGGAGGAGCTTAAGCCTCATGAAGAGCCTGGCCGGGTGATCTCGGCGCAGGAAGACCTTGAAGGCGTTCAGCCCGTCGAGGTGTCCGAGCTCCATCCCGACGAGGAGGACGACGGCGAGACGGATTTCGAGCTGGAAGAAGACCCCGTCGACGCGCTTGCCCCGAAAGGCCATGAGTTGAAGGTTGTCGACGTTCAAGCCGACGATTCCTGGCAGCCTCCCGATCTCGACGACCGGGTGCAATGGAAGTTCCGCGAAATGTCGCAGGGGGAGATGAACGTCGACCCCATCGAGAGCGAATTTTTCTCCACCGACCATCTCGACAGCCTGACCGACGCCCTGGTGCGCGAGACCATCCAGAATTCCCTTGACGCAGGACTCCCCAGGCAAAAGGTGCGCGTCCGCTTTCGCCTCACCGACCCGGTTCCGCGCAACCGCCACTGGTCCGAGTTTTATCTGTCGGGCCTGGCGCCGCACCTGGCTTCGGACAAATCCGGGCTGCCCGACCTGCCGGCGCCGAGCGAACCGCTCAGCTTTCTCATCATCGAGGATTTCGGCACCCGAGGCCTCGAGGGCGACCCGCTGCAGCACAACGACCTCGACGGCAAGCAGAAAGTGGGCAAGAACGATTTCTTTTATTTCTGGCGAAACGTCGGCCGTTCGAAAAAGGGCAAGGAGGAACGGGGACGCTGGGGCCTGGGCAAAACCGTGTTTCAGGCGGTATCGCGGATCAACACCTTCTTCGGCCTCACCGTGCGCGCTTCCGACGGCCAGTCGCTTTTGATGGGGCAGTCGGTGCTGAAAACCCATCTGATCAACGGCCGCAAGCATTACCCCTACGGCTGGTACGGCATCTTCGACACCGACTTCGTCACCCCGGTGGACAACCTCGACCACGTGGTGCGGTTTTGCGAAGATTTAAACCTGGAGCGCTTCGGCAAATCGGGCTTGTCGATGGTGATCCCGTTTCCCGATACCTCCATCGCCGCGGGTTCGATTCTCTCCTCCACGCTGTTGCATTATTTTGCTCCGATCCTCTCGGGCGCGCTGGTGGTGGACGTGGTGGACGGCAAGAACCGCGTCACCCTCGACAAGGCAAGAATCGACAAGCAGGTGCCCCTCATCAATTACGGCCGCAAGAAAATCGATGAAGATAATTTCCGCAGGTTGATCGATCTCATGCGCTGGGCCATCGACCTTCCCGAGGAAGGCTTCGTTAACCTGGCCATGGGCGAGAAGGGCAAATCGCCGAAATGGACGGAGGATCTGCTGAAGCCGCATGTGCTCAAAACCCTGCGCCGCCAGTTTGAAGAGGGGCGGCCGCTGGCGCTGCGCGTTCCCATGGTGGTGCAGAAAAAGGGCGAGAAGCCCGAGGAAACCTTTTTCGACATTTTCATGCAAAAGGACGACAAGCTCGACAAGGCCGAGGACCATTTTGTGCGCGAGGGGATCACCCTTGCCGGAGTGAAATCGCTCCGGCAAAAAGGCGTGCGCGTCATCGTTTGGGTCAAGGACAGGGCCCTGTCGTCGTTTCTCGGCGATTCCGAGAACCCGGCGCACACGGAGTGGCAGGAGCGCTCGCCCAAATTTCGCGGCCGCTATTTGCGCGGCCCGGGCTGCATCCGCTTCGTGAAAAACAGCCCCAAGGAAATTGCCAAGCTCATTTACCGGCCGCCAAAGGTTGCGGTGGAGACGCCCTTTTTGGTTCAGGCGGAAAGCGCCGCTCCGCAAAAACTGGGGCCGGTTAAGCGGCCGTTTTACGATCCCTACCTTGCGCCGCTCAGGGAAACCAAAAAAGTCGCCGGCGCCGAGGAAATGGGCGAGCATGTTCAACTTTTTGTCAGCGAGGGCGGCTTCAAGGTCACGCTTGCGCCTGGCGTCGCCGAGCATCCCAGCGGCCTCCTGATATCGGCGGCGTATGAAACGCCGCGGGGAAACCCTTTCTTCAAGTACAGCATATTCGATTTCGACATGAACAAATCGCCCATTCGCATCAAGTCCAGCGGGGCGCGGATTGTGGCTAAGAAACAGAACCGCTTGTTCGTCGAGATCAACCGGGCGAAATTCTCCCTCGAAGTAAGCGGGTTCGACGTCAACCGGGACCTGAGGATCAAGGTCGTTGCGGTCAAGTGATTACGCCATGATAAGACGCTTCAACTACACCAAACGGAAAATAATCGCGCCGTCGCGCGTGGTGATCGCCCTTGCCTCCGGCGACGACGGGGTGCTGAGTTTTAACGCGCAAATCAACTTCCGTGGCCTCAACCTGCCCAAGGAGGCGAAAGTTTATCTCGAGGCGTACCATCAATTTTCGTTCATGCGGTTTCCCCTGGGCGAAGCGGGCGACATCCGGTTTCCCGCCAGCCGCAGGCTCGACGACATCGACCGCGGGGCGATTCCCCTGTTCCGGCTCAAGGTGGTGGATGCCGGGGGGCAGGATGGAAAGCTCCTCGGCCTTGCCGACAAGGTGGTTCCGAAGTTGGCGTCGGAGGAAGCCACCGGCCAGGTGGACCTTTTGCCCGTCGAATACCATGACATCGGCAACGAGGTCTGGCAGTTGAACCTCTCGGGCGAGCGCCCCGTCCTTGTGCTGAACAAAAAAATACCCCATATCAGGGAAATTTCCTCGGCCGACCCGCTGTTCATTTCCCTGGTGTTTCCGGAAGTGGTGAGAAAAATATTCAACCGCATCATCGTCGAAGACGACAACACAGATCCGAAGCACGACGAGGCCGACTGGTCGAGCCAGTGGCTTAAGTTCGTTCTCAAGCTGCCCGGCATCGCCAGCCCCCCTTCGGGCGCGGGGCCCCTGGTGCGGGAAGAAAAGAGGGACTGGATCGAGGCGGTCGTCAGGGCCTTTTGCAACCGCTGGCGGACCAGGGAGGAATTCATCCGCGGCACAACGGCGAGGAACATCCTGTGGAACAACCCGTAAGGGCGTTAAACGAGGAAGGCGTCGACCGGTTTGAGAGCTACATCCGCTCGCTTGCCGAGAACGGGCGCCAGTCGCCGCCGAAAGCGCTCTTGTTCGACCCCGATCATTCCACGGGGCTGGCCTTTACGGCGACGGTGGAAGAAAAGGACTTTGCCTCGCGCCTGGAAGCCATGCGCTACCTTGTTCCCGCCCTCAAGCCGCTGGGCAATGAACTGGAGGAGCGCTTCGAAGGCATCTGGAGCTGGCTCACGCTGTTTTATTTCGACCAGCTATGCCCCGAAAAAGGAGGCAAAAGGAGCCCGGGCGAAATATACAGCTACATCCCCGGCGCGGGATATTTAAACCGTCATCGCCATTTGCTGGCCGCGCCTTACAGGATGTTCAAGCGCCACGGCGAGGGAGCAGTGCTGCTTCTGGACACGCCGCTCGATGCCGACAACCCGTTTCAATTTCATTTTGTATCCCGCCCCAGTTTCGCCTTCAACCCGGCGGTGCTCGATGCCGCCACCCGCCTTTATTACGATGGCAAGCGCAGGCGCCCCAAGCCGGGTGCGCTGCTTCCGGAAAAGGCGGGCGGGCTGATCCGGTTCGTCGACGTTGTCGAGCAGCTGGAACTTACCCACGATCTCCACAGCCTGGACGGCGAGCAGGTTCTATCTCTCCTGCCAAAAGAATTCCAGCCCTGGCGGCGGGCATAAACCGCCACCTTCAATCCTTGCATCACCCCTTCGCGCCGCGCACCCATCTTCGCCATCGAAGGCTCATTCCCGTTGAACGCAGGTTGTGGGGCGTGGAAGCACGGCTTGCTTCTGGCGTGAGCGGGCGTTAGGACCCCATCAGGGAGAAGATGCTTGAGTGGCGGTCCGTCCAGGGTTTGGAGTCATTGGCGGGGACCCTGCGCCAGCCCAGTTTGTCCTCCAGCGTCCTCGCGGTGCCTTTGCTTTCCACGAGGGCCATCCACAAGGTGCCGGATTTTTCCGGCGGTTTCGACGCCATGCTGAAATTGACCAATGGGATTAACCCTTCATGGTGTGCGCCGGCGGTGATGACGGGCATGAGGTTCAGGTATTGGTTGGAAATGTGAAAAAACAGGACGCCTTTGGAATGAAGCCGTTCGCGGTATTCCCCGAGCGCTTCAAGAGTCAACAGGTGTACGGGAACCGTGTCGCCGTTGAACACATCCACGACCAGGGCGTCGTAGAGTTTTTCGTCCATCTTTCGAAGAGAGATCCGCGCATCGCCGTAAATCAGGCGGATTTTAGCCCGGCTGATGTCCAGGTAACTGAATTGATCCTGGGCGATTTTGCCCACCACCGGGTCGATCTCAAAAAAATCGTAACGGTCGCCCGGCCTGGCATAAACCGCGAGCGAACCCGTGCCCAACCCGAGAAAGGCGACATGGCTCGAGGGGAGGGGGTTCCGGCGCAGGAAGGCGCCAACGGGAGACGCCTCGTGGTAATAGGTGAGAGGCGCGGCTTTTTTCTCCGGATCGAGAGACTGGGCGCCGTGCAGAACCAGGCCGTGAGTCATTTTACGGTAACCCCCCTCGTCCACCACCTTGTAGGTTCCGTAGAAACTCCTTTCCTTGAGAATAACGCGGCCTTCCTTAAGCGGTGTCCATAAGGGCAAAAGCAGGAGGATGCCGACGAGAGCCAGGGTGACCTGTCGGTAACGCTCCTGCAAAATAAAAAACAGGGCAAAGGTGGCGAGGGCGAGAAAAGCGGCGGCGCCGAGCGGGTTGTCCACCCCCAGCACGGGAAAAAGAAAGGGGGCGCAGGCAAACAGCAGGAGATAGGCCCAGGGCGTTATCGTTAACAGAGCGCTCGGGCTCGCCACCCGGGCGGGTTGCACAAGCGCCAGGCCGAGGGTGGCGAGAGCCAGGGCGACGAGGATTTCCATCGATTCATCGAACAGCGTTGGAGCCACCCAGTTTACCAGGGCGCCGCCGATAAAACCGCCCAGCGACATGACGAGGTAATAGGTGGTCATGTGGCCGGGCGCATCCGGCCGGGCCTTCGCCAGGTTGTAGTGCACAACAAGGCAGATCACGGCGCAAAAGAAAAACCACAACAAAGGCTCCAGGAAAAGCCAGGGGAGGGTGGACGCGCCCGCGAAAAAGGTAGCCATGGTGCTGAAAAATGTCGACAGGGAAAAACCCACCTTGCCGGAAAGAAACAGCACCACCGCCATGGCCATCACGAGCACCCAGCGGTTCTCAAGGTATTTCGGGCAAAACGGCTTCGATTTGAAGACCAACACAAAAGAAAGCAGATAAATGGTGAGAGGAATGATCCAGACGAAGGGCACCGGCGGCACTTTTAGCAGCAGTTGATTGGTGACCGCAAGGAAGATGGCGCAACCCGCCGCGGCGAGGAGAAACCAGCCGGCGAGCACCCGGGCAGCCGGCAGCGGGTGATTCGTCTCCTCGGGTTTCTTGGCGCTGCAGAGCGGTATGCGCCATTGCATGAAGAAAAACAGACCGGCCAGCAACCCGTACAGGCATTGCCACAAAATGAACTGACTGTTGATAGCCCAGGTGGGTTCAACAAGAAAGGGGTAGCTTAGCAGGCCGCCAAACGCGCCCACGTTGGAGCCGGCGTAAAGGCGATAGGGGTTCTCTTTTTCCTGCAGCCGGGAGTTTTGCAAGTGGACCTGCGTGTACACCGCGAGGCTGGAAAGGATGAAAAAAAGCAGCCCGATCGTCGAAAATAACAACCACACGATTTCCGCCACCATGGGCAAGGCGTACGAGGGTTGACTGAGCCGGGAGAGGTTCGCCGGAAGAATGAGGAGAGAGAGCGCGATAAGCCAGGTCTGCAACCGTTGAAAATTGATGAACGACATCACCCGGCACAAGAGGTGCACGTAGCAATAGCCGAAAAAAAGCAGGCACTGGTAAAAGACCAGGGAAACGCCCCAGACCAGGTGCCCGCCGCCGAAGCTCGGCAACAACACCTTGCCCAGCATCAGCTCGACCTGAAATATCAGGAAGGAGGCAAGGAAGACCAGTGCCTGCATTAAATACATGTTCATGGACCGCCCCGCCAGAGGTTGCGAATGGGTTTTGAGCGCAACCGGCAGGAGAAGATTTTGGCGGGATCGATTACCCTGGAGGGTTTCACCCTCGCTGAAACC
>QJWD01000168.1 GCA_003235465.1 Nitrospirota bacterium
GCGACCTGCGCGCCAAGGTGGATTCGATGCTGGAAGTGGTCAACGCCGCCGCCGGGGGTGACCTGTCGCGGGAGATCCCGTTTCACGGCGAAGACGCCATTGGCCAGATGGCCGAGGGCTTAAGCAAGTTCTTCTCCGATCTGAAGAACAGCCTCATGGAAATCGGCAGCACGGCGGCGGAGCTTTCCACCTCGTCGGAAAGCATGAAGGACGTCAGCCAGCAAATGGGCGCCAACGCCGAGGAAACCTCGGTGCAGGGCGGGGTGGTGTCAACCGCGGCAAGCGAAGTCTCGAGCAATGTGCAGACGGGTTGCGGCGGCGGTGGAACAGATGAGCGCCAGCATCAAGGAGATCGCTGAAAACGCCAACGAGGCGGCGAGCGTGGGTTCCTCGGCGGTCAAGGTGGCGGAGGAAACCAACCGCACCATCGGCAAGCTGGGCGAGAGTTCGGCGGAGATCGGCCAGGTGATCAAGGTGATCACCTCCATCGCCGAGCAGACCAACCTGCTGTCGCTGAACGCCACCATAGAGGCGGCGCGGGCGGGGGATGCGGGCAAGGGCTTCGCCGTGGTCGCAAACGAGGTCAAGGAACTCGCCAACCAGACCGCGCGCACCACCGATGACATCAGCCAGAAGATCCAGGCCATTCAGGTGGATACCGAGAACGCCGTCGCCGCCATCGCCGAGATCACAAGCATCATCAACCGCATCAACGATTTTCAGGGCACCATCGCGAGCGCCGTCGAGGAGCAGACCGCCACCACCGGCGAGATCGGCCGCAATATTTCCGACGCCGCGCGTGGCAGCGGTGAAATCGCGAAAAACGTCGAAGGCGTGGCGAAGGCAGCCAGCAGCACCACCGAAGGCGCGAACAACATGAGCCGGGCGGCCATCCACCTGTCCGAGATGGCCGGCAAACTCGAAGCGCTGGTGGGCAAGTTCCGCTTTTAGCTTAAACCCGCCCGCCTGAAAAAGCAGGGTGATCCGCAACTTGGGCATGGAGGAAGATACCCCTTGAACCACCCGCCGTTAACCCGCAGGCCGCTCAGCGGTTTTCTGCGCGAGAAAATCCGGCAATGGCAGGAGGGCCAGGCGGCGCTCAGCGAAAGCCGGCGGGACCTCGAGGATATCGCGCGCATGGTGTCGCACAACCTGCAGGAACCGCTGCGCAAAATCACCGTGTTCGGCGACCGGCTGCGCCTGCTGGGAGACCCGCTTGACGACCGGATCCGGGAATGCATCGACCGCATGGTGCAGTCCGCCCATCACATGCGCCGGGTGTTCGAGGATCTCACGCTGTTCTCAAGCATGAGCGCCCACGAGCCGGGCGACGAGGTGGTGTCCCTCGAGCGCGTGATTAACGACGTTCTCATCGATCTCGAGGAGGCGATCGCCATGCACGACTGCCAGATTGACGTGACCTGGCAGGATGACGACCCGGGCCGCTTTCGCGGGCGCGGATCGCGGGTCTTGATCCACCGTCTTCTGGCCAACCTGATCACCAACGGCATGCAGTTTCACAAGGAAGGGGAAGCGCCGGTGATTCACATCGGCTTTTCCGTCTGCCCCGGCGAGAGCGGCACCCTCGAAATCGCGGTGCATGACGAGGGCATTGGCTTCGATGAAAAATACGGCGACCGCATCTTTCAGCCCTTTCAGCAGGTGGCCGACAGGGAGCTTTCGGAGGGCACCGGCATGGGCCTCGCCCTGGTCAGGAAAATCGCCAAGCGCCATGGCGGTTCCATCAGCGCGCGCGGCTTCCCGGGCCGGGGCGCCTTTTTCCGCGCCCGCCTGCCCATTCTGATAAACGAGGGTCAGGCCGGAAGGTAGGACGCCATCTCCTCGGCCAGCTCCCGGTGACTGCGGGCGAGGGCCGGAAGGTCGGGCAGGTCGCTCGACGGTTTCGGGATTTGTTTTTTTACGGCGGTGATGCGGCCGACCGACTGAATAATGCGCGCCCGCGTAACGCGCCCCGCCGCCACATCGCTCACCAGCCTGTCCTGCAAACGTTTCACCTTGTCGACACTGTGGCAGATGAGAAAAACGTCCACTCCGGCGTCGCAGCCGAGGCGGGTGAAATCGTCAAACGCATAGTGATCCTCCACCGCTTTCATTTCCAGATCGTCTGACATCACCACGCCGCCGAATCCCAGGCGCTCGCGCAGCACCCCCTCGAGAATGCGGCGGGAGAACGTGGCCGGGAATTGATCGTCCCAGGCATCGTAGATGACGTGGGCGGTCATGATGACCTTGAGCCCGGCTGCGGTGGCGCGAGCGAAAGGCAACAGTTCGACCGCTTCGAGGGTTTCGATGTCGCGCCTGACACGGGGCAGCGCCAGGTGCGAATCCTGCTCGGTGTCGCCGTGGCCGGGAAAGTGCTTGCCCACCGCCAACACCCCCGCCGCCTCGAACCCGCGCATGAACTCGATGCCCAACCGGGCCACCTCGTCGGCGCTTTTGGCGAACGCGCGTTTGCCGATGATGGGGTTTTTGGGGTTGGTGTCGATATCCAGCACCGGTGCGTAGTCCATGTTGATGCCCACCGCCATCATTTCACGGCCGAGGGCGAGGCCGAAGCGCCGGGCCAGGTCGCCCTTGCCCGCGGCCCCCAGGCAGCACGGGTCGGGAAAGCGGGTGAACGGCGGGCCGAGGCGGGAGACGCGGCCGCCCTCCTGGTCGACGGAGATGAAGAGGGGCAACTGGAGCGCCGTTTGCCGGGCGAGCGCCTGCATGTCGCCGATGAGGCGGCGGAGCTGTTCGGGGTCTTCGAAGTTTCGCTCGAAGAGGATGAAGCCGCCCACCTGACGGTTTAAGATCAGGTCTTCGATTTCGGCGTTGATGGCGGTTCCGTGAAAGCCCGAGACGAGCATCTGGCCTATTTCCGCGTACAGTTCGGTCATGGTTGTGGACTGGATTAGGGTGGCGCCTTAAGGCGGGCCGCTTCGGGCGGGCATTTGTCTTGTTCGTTGTGCGCGGGGTTGGGGGAGCCCGGCCGCTGTCTCGCTTCTTCGGAGCATTGCTCCCTGCTTCGGCTCTATGTTAACATAACTTTTTTAACCCTGTACCTTACTCGCCATGAGTTCACGTCGCGTCGTCATCACCGGTCTCGGAGCGCTTAGCCCGAATGGCATCGGCAAGCAAGCGTTCTGGCAGAACACCTGCCACGGGGTGAGCGGCATAAGCCGCATTGCCAGTTTCGATCCCTCGGGTCTGGTTTGCCAGATTGCCGGCGAGGTGAAGAACTTTGACCCGGCGGCCTATTTCTCCAAGGGAGATCTAAGGAAGCTGCCGCGCGCGGTGCCGCTCGCCGTCGCCGCGTCGGCGGAGGCGCTGGCGGATGCGGGGATCGATCTTAAAACCTTCAGCGAGGAGGATTTCGAGAGCCTCGGCGTTCTGGTTGGCACCGGCGGCTCGGGTTTCGATTTTTCGGAGAAGCAGTTCGAGATTTATTTTTCCGGGCAGAAGAACAAGGTCAGCCCTTACGCCATCTCCAATTCGCTGGTCGGCATGCTCTCGAGCGAATTGTCGATGTATTTCGGTTTTCAGGGCCGCAGCCACGTGATCTCCAACGGCTGCACCAGTTCTACCGACGCCATCGGCTACGCCTTTCAGGCGATTCGCGGCGGCCAAGAGAAATGGTTTCTCACCGGCGGGGTGGAGGCCTGCGTGACGCCGGCGATGATGGCGGGGTTCGAGAGGATGCACGTCAACCCGGTGCACTTCAACGATTGCCCGTCGCGCGGTTCGCGACCGTTCAACATCGACCGCGAGGGTTTCGTGCTCGCCGAGGGGGCTTGGATGATGGTCATCGAGGAGCTCGAGCACGCGAGAACGCGCGGCGCCGAGGTGCTGGCCGAGATCATCGGTTACGGCAGCACCTGCGACGCCTACCACCGGGTGGCGATCATGCCCGACGGCAGGCAGTCGACGCGGGCGATCAACCTGGCGATGAAGGATGCCGGGGTCGGCAAGGAGCAGGTCGGCTACATCAATTTTCACGGCACCTCCACGCCGCTCAACGACCGCATCGAGACCATGGCGGTGAAGCAGGCGTTCAACAGCCACGCCATGCGCATTCCCGCGAGTTCGACCAAATCGATGGTGGGCCACCCGCAGGGGGCCTCCGGGGCGCTCGGCTGCGCGGTGGCGGCGCTTTCGCTTAAGACCGGATTTCTGCCGCCCACCATCAACATGGAAAACCCCGATCCCGAATGCGACATGGACTACCTTTCCAACACCGGCCGCGAGAAGGCGGTGGAGGTGGCGATCAGCAATTGCATTTCCTTCGGGTCGAAGAATTCCGCCCTTGTTCTCAAGAAATTTGCGGATTAAAATCGGGTGATACGAAATAATCCACCGGGAGTCTTGCCGATGAACGCTTGCACACGCTTGGCCTACACGCGCATTCTCTTTTCGGCTCTGGTTGTTGTGTTCCTTGCCGCCTGCGGCAAGCTGGTGGACGTGAACGTGACGGTGGTGGACCAGAAGACGGCGCTTGAAAACCAGATCCTCGGCAGTTACGAGGAACTGGGCAACGACATGCTGCTTCTCGCGTCGGTGCGCTCGGTGGATGAGGAAGGCAAGCTGAAAAGTGTTCAGGCGGTGCCGCCGGGAAAGATGAAGGCGCTTCGCGCCCTGCAGCGGCAGGAGTTCAACCGCGATGACATTCAGGGTTTCAAGCAAATGGGCATCGCCGGGGAAGGCAACGACGGCCTGCTGGTATTTTTCGACAACGAGCGCACGAAAAGCGACGAGGCGTTTAAAAAATTCGTCACCACCCTCATCGCCGAGGAAAATGAGGACCGCATCACCCTGCTAGAACGGGCGATTGCCACGAGCCCGAGCTTCAAGGAGGGCGACCTGCCCAAGGTTAAAAAGATCTTCGCCAGCCTGAACCGGGATAACGCCAAAACGGGTGAGAAAATCCAGCGCGAGGATGGCGGCTGGGAGGCGAAGTCCTGAAGCCTTGCTGTGCGCCTGCTTTCGCCGGCGGATGGCCGCTGACCGGCGGGGGGCTTTTTTGCTGGCGGGGTGTTCGGCTAGCGGTAAGGCATCTGGTTGCCCGTCAGCTGCCGTTCAATGTCCAGCTCGAACTGGTTTTCCTTGCGCACGAACTCCTCGAATTCGCGCGGGCTTTTGAATTCGAACCTCCTCGGCTCCTTCTGGCCGCAGATTTCCTCGTCCTGCTCGACCACCAGCTGGTTGTTCTCCACGCTCGCGATGATGAATTTTTTGCGGGTCTTGAGTTTTCCGAAAATTTCCCGATAAACCGGTTCCAGATTGAGTGCCATGAATCATCTCCTTTTGGGAGGCGGTGATTGAACGCCCGTTGTGCTTTACCCGATGCTGAAATCATAGCCGCTCGGCCGGGTGAAATCAAATAATTTGGCCGCTTGCGGGGCCCGTCGAATTCCCGCAAAAAAAGATTAACACCCCTTACAATCTGTGCTAGGCTGGCGTGATTTTTTGGCGGGCGGATAAGGTTTCGCCTGGGCCCGCCTCTTCAACGTGGTTTAAATCGATTTTGGGATCGCGCGTTTGCGATTCCCCTTCCTAACAGGACCGGGCCGTCCGCTATCCCTTTAAGCGCCGCCACCTTCCATCGCTACAGGATCCATGCCGCAAAAACTCACACTCAAGAAGCTGATCGACCATTTGATTCACGAATCGCAAAATCCTTTCACCACCGATGAATTCGTGCAGCGGATTCAGAAGCGCTGGCCGAGGAAAATCTCCCGTTCCACCCTCGGCAGGCTTAAGCGCAAGCTCAACGTCCACGATGGACTGATCGGCGTCGAGGCGGATGACTTTCTCCCCTTCAAGGCCGTCCTCAACAAGGTGGGCCATCTTTCCCTGGCGGTGGAGCCGGGCAAGCTGGAGTGGGAACGGCGCGTGTTCATCCCCGGGCACAGGATGATTCCCTATCTGTCGCCGCAGCGCCTGGAGAGAGATCTGGTTTTTCTGGATCCGGCAGGCCGGGAGATTCCCAAACTCAAGACGTCGTTTTACATCGACGAGGTCATCCACTTCTATCATTACTCGGGCGAGCGCCATTTCCCCGACGAGATCAACGTGAACGAGTGGATGCCGGTGAAAAGTTCGCTGGGGTTGACGGCATGGGATCTGGAGGCGATGGCCGCGAGCACCGGTCTTAAACGCGGCGATGCGCTGAAGTTCGACCTCGTCGATTACGATGCGGGGGTGTTTCGCGTCGAGCGCTATCCCAAGGCGCGTTTTCGGGCGGACCAGTTGAAACGGCGGACCCTCAATATCGCCCTCGAATCGATTCTCGCCCGGCTGTATTGCGATGAAGGGCTCGATTCCGGCGGCCTGCAAAAGCAGATCCTGCACGGTCTGTTTCTTGCCGACCCCGAGCTTGTCGGCCTGTCGCCGTTTTCCCTGACGGATTTTCTCGAGTCCCTAAGAGAGCTCACGGTGGTGAGTTATGAAACCGGCGCGGTGCAGCTCGCCCCGATGTGGACGACGGAACACGCGGCGCAAACGATCAAGGAGAGCCCGCGCATCCCCAAGGGGGAAACCGGATCGCTCAAGGATATATTCAAGGACCTGGGGCTTGCGTTTCAGGCCGATGAATTCACCGCCATCCTTTATACCGTGATGGCGTCGGATCATTTCAGGCTGGAGGAGGTGTTTCACCTGCTGTTCGGTGGTGAAGGAAAGTTGTTCCTCAACAAGAAGCAGCACGCCGCCT
>QJWD01000274.1 GCA_003235465.1 Nitrospirota bacterium
AATGGGCAGCCAGGCAGGCGACCCGGATGAACAGCCGGTGCACGATGTCTGCCTGTCGGCCTTTCGCATCGGCCGCTACGAAGTGACGCAGAAAAATTTTCAGGTGATGATGGGTTTCAACCCGTCGCAACACGTCGGCGGCGATCTGCCGGTGGACAGCGTCACCTGGGGCGGAGCCCGCGATTACTGCCATAAACTTGGCCTGCGCCTGCCGCGTGAGGCGGAGTGGGAATTTGCCGCGCGCGGCGGCGCCGCCTCGGAGTTCTACTGGGGCGAGAGCGTCTCGGGGAGCGAGGGCAATTTCTGCGACAGCGCCTGCGACCTCAATATCCGCGAAGCCGGGGCCACCGACGGCTTCAAGCACACCGCGCCCGTCGGCTCTTTTCCGCCGAACCCCTACGGCTTGTTCGACATGGCGGGCAACGTCAGCGAATGGGTGCAAGACTGGATGGAGGAAGGCTATTACCGGCAAAGCCCACGCGACAACCCGCCCGGCCCGCGCGCCGACCTCGACGCCTGCCGGGGCGAGGCCTGCCTCGGCTCCTTCTCCATCACGCAGAAGGTGTACCGTGGCGGCTCCTGGAACCAGCAAGCCGGGGAAATGCGCTCCGCCAACCGGCGCGACGCGCACATCCAGCTTCGGCCCGAGGGCACCGGCTTTCGCTGCGCGGGCGATTGACTTAAGTCACATAGCGCGTGAGATCGGAAAACGATTCGAGCAGGGCGTCGGGGCGCTCTTTCGCCAGCGCTTCGCGGGAGGCGTTGCCGTAGCAGACGGCCAGGGTGGCGACGTCGGCGGCGCGGCCGGTGGCGATGTCCACCGGGCTGTCGCCCACCATCACCGTTTCAGCGGCGGATGCGCCCAAACGGCCCATGATGAGGTTGATCCCCTCCGGGTCGGGCTTGGGCGCGTTGACGGTGTCGCCGCCGACGACCATCTGGAACGGTTCCTGAAAATCGAGCCGGGCGAGAATGGCGTGGACGAAATCCTCCGGCTTGTTGGAGCAGATCGCCTGCCGCAGGCCTGAAAACCCGCCAACGGTTTCGCGCACGCCGGGGTAGAGGCGCGTGTGCTTGATGAGGTGGCGGCCGTAATGGCCGCGGAAGATCTCTACCGCGCGGGGAATATCCCCCTCGCCGCCCAAGGCCTGGGTCAGGAGCATCACCACGCCCCGGCCGACACAGCGGCTGACCTCGCTTAAGGAGAGTTGCTTTCGGCCCAGTTCCCCGAGAGTCAGGTTGAGGGCGAAGGCGATGTCCTCCAGCGTGTCCACCAGCGTGCCGTCGAAATCGTAGACGATGAGGGAAACCTTCTTCAGCGTCGGACCCCGGGTCAAGGGAGGCGGACTATTCGGACAGGCTCGAGGTGTAGCGGTAGGCCTTCACCACCTGGTTGTTGTCGAACAGGATGACCAGGTCCTTGGATTCGGGCTCGCCCACCACCTTGTACTTGTCGAACTGGTACGTCCACATGGTGTGGCCGTTTTCATTGCCTTCCTTGAAGGGAACGCCGAACCAGTCCAGCACTTCGGCCTGCGTGGTCTTGTTGTTCTGAATGTTTTTCACCCGCGAGCTGTCGAAATTCTTGCCCACGGTCCCGCAACCGATTGCAAATACCATTAAAAGGGCGGCCACAAGAATGAAGCGTGAGTATTTCATAATCTCTCCTTCCCCCCTTGAGTTGATCTTGATTTATTGAATGAATTGAGAATGAACTCTCAAGAAAAAAGCGTGTTCGGTGCAGTGAATGCTAGTGTACCAAATTCGCCTGGCAAAGTATAACCCTAACCTTTTCTGAAACCTAAACGTTCGCCAGGGCGAACCCGCAGGCCTTTTAAGGGAGGGGCATCCAACTATTAAGGGCAGCGCCATCATCCGCCGAAGAGGCGGCCGGGTTATTTTTTTCCGCGCGCCCGGAACGCGGCGAAAATATCCGCCACCCGCGTGTGCGAGTGCACCGGCATGCGCGCCCCCAGGTGGGTGACCACCTGCGCGGCGCAGTAGGAACCGATGATGGCCGCTTCCTCGAGGCTGTGGTTTCGGCTGAGCCCGTACAGAACCCCGGCGGCGAACAGGTCGCCCGCGCCGGTGGTGTCCACCGGGCGGACGGGAAACACCTCGGTAACGACCTTCTCGCCGCCGCCGTTGGCCGCCCACGAACCGCGCGCGCCGAGCGTCAGGAACACCGTGTCGCTCATCGCCTTCAGTTCCCGAAACGCCGCCTCGAGGTTGTCGCTCCCGGCCATGGCGCGCGCTTCCGCCTCGTTGCAGAACAGGATGTCGGCGTTCCAGCGGATGAACTCGACCAGGCTGTCCTTACCGGAGTTCACCACGAACGCGTCGCTCAGGGTGATGGCGACGGGAATGCCGTTTTTCTTCGCCGCCTCGGCAAGCCGCATGGCGGCGGCGCGGGTTTCCTCGCCGGTCCACAGGTAGCCTTCGATGTAGACCATGGCCACGCGGTCGAGCAGCGCCTCGTCCACATTCTCGGGGTGCAGCGAGGACGAGACGCCGAGGTGCGTGAGCATGGTGCGCTCGCTGTCCGGGGTGACGAGCACCAGGCAGGTCCCGGTTCCCGCGGGCTCCGCGCCGGGGCCGGAAAAACCGACGCCGCAGAGTTTCATGTCGTCGGTGTAGTGGCGGCCGAACGCATCGTTGGCGACGCGGCCGAAATAGTAGGCGCTTCCGCCCAGCACGCTGAAGCCGTGCAGGGTGTTGGCGGCCGAGCCGCCGGAGGACACCTTGCGCGGATGATCCTTCAGCATGTTAAGCACCCGCTCCTGGTCTTCATGCGAGAACAGGGCCATGCCGCCCTTGGTGAGGCGGTTTTGCTCGATGAACGCATCCTCGACCAGCACTTCGATATCCACCAGGGCGTTGCCGATGCCGACCAAATCAAAATTCATAAACCCTCCCTAATGCGATTTGCAAACAGGAACCTCCGCTTTCTTTATCGGCGTGGGCCACCTTCACCTGACGGCCTTCCGCTCCCGGCCCGGCGTTTAAGGGTACCTTAAAACCGGCCTGCCTGTCCATACGAGCGGCCGACGATGGCGATTGGCGTTTGCAACGCCCGCCGTTCGGCGGTAAAATTTTCCATGGCACTTTTTCCGCGCCGTGGGCTGGCTGTCGCCCTGGCCCTCGTCATTGCACTTACAACCGCTACCCGGCCGGCCCAGGCGGAGGTCGAAGCCTTCACCGCCGCCGTCGATCAAATTCTCGCAAGCTCCTGCCTGGAGAAGGGACGCTACGGCATCGAGATTTATTCGCTCGACCGGCGGGAAACGCTGTACGCGGTGGAGGAGCATACCCTCTTCATCCCCGCGTCGAACCTGAAGCTCCTCACCACTGCCGTCGCCCTGATGACCCTCGGGCCCGACTACCGCTACCCCACGCACATTTACGCCACCGGCCCCATCGAGGACGGGGTGCTGAAGGGCGACCTGTACATCAAGGGATTCGGCGACCCCAAATTCGTCACCGAGCAGATGTGGCTCCTGACCAGCGGCCTCGCCGCCCTGCCGCTGAAGCGGGTCACCGGCAACATCTACGCCGACGACACGTTTTTCGACCGCGAAAAACGCCTGGACACCTGGGGCAAGGCGAGCAACACCGCCGCCTACAACGCGCCGCTCGGGGCGCTGTCGTTCAACTTCAACACGGTGACCGCCTTCGTGTCTCCCGGCAAGGCGGCCGGCGAGCCGGCCCGGGTGGTGCTGGAACCCGCCACCGAGTTCACCACCATCGCCAACAAAGCGATGACGGTGGCAAAGGGCGGACCCAACCGCCTGATCGTCAACCGCCTGGACCGCGGCGACATCAACGAGATCTCCGTGTTGGGCACCCTTGCCGAAGGCCACCCGCGCGAGGACTACTTCCTCAACATCACCGATCCGGCGCGCTACGCGGTGACAGTGTTCAGGAAGTACCTCGGCCACGCCGGCATCGAGGTGAGCGGCGAAACGGCGGTAAAGTCGGTGCCGAAGGGCGCGGCGCTCGTCTGGGTGCACAAATCCGAACCCCTGGCGCTTGCGCTCCGCGGGCTCAACAAGTTCAGCAACAATTTCGTCGCCGAACAGATCGTCAAAACCCTGGGGGCGCTCAACCACGGCCAGCCGGGCACCACCGAAAAGGGCCTCAGGGTGATGGCGGAATACCTGGAGAAGCTCGGTTTCAAGCCGGGCGCGTTCACGGTGCTCGACGGCTCCGGGTTGTCGCGCGGCAACCGGCTTTCGGCGCACCAGATCGTGCGCACCTTGAGGCAGGTGAGGGAAAACCTGGGCCTCTACCCGGAGTTCATCTCCGCGCTCGGGGTCATGGGGGTGGACGGGAACGTCAAAAAACGCATGAACGGCGAGGCCAACGCCCCGCGCGCGCGGGTGAAGACGGGAACGCTGAAGGGCGTGAGCGCGCTTTCAGGATATTTTCAGTCCGAGGAAGGCGAGCTGTTCGCCTTTTCCATTTTACTGAATGACTTTCTCTGCGCCAATGGCAAGGCGCTTGCGATTGAGGACAGAATCGTCCGCGAGGGGCTGAGGTTCAGGAGAACGAGCAAGCCTTAGCCCGACCTCCCCGGCTTTAGCGGTCGCCGAACACCTTCCGGTTTTCCTTGCGGTCTTCCTCGAGAATTTTATTCCAGTCGCGCTTCTGGTAGGGCGCATCCAGGTAATCCGAATAGATGGTCTTGGCCAGTTCGATGCGGTCGACCCCTTCCGGCGCCACCTGAATGTCGAGCTGCGCCAGCGCCATGTCGAAATCCCTGTCGAGCAGCGAGGCCGAATCCATGCCCGCTTCCTTGAGGGCCTGGCGGATGGTCGCCGGGTCCTTGCCGAAGCGCTGCGCGACATCGTTGATATTGGACGGCCGGTACTCCTTGTTGGGCGCGATGCCCAGGTGGTAGGCGCAGAACAGTTCGAACGGGTCGAGATCGCCGGTCAACGGCTTTTCCCGGTCGGTCACCGGCGGCTGGCTGGCGCGGCTTTCAGGGCGCGGCTGGTTGTCTCCGCCGGTCCTCGCCGGGCCTCGGTTGCCATAGCCGTTTGGCCGCTCGCCGCCCGGGCGCGATGGATTCCGGTGCCGGTCCTGACCCTTTCCCTGCGGGCCGGTTTTCTTGACCGCGCCTTCGTTTTTCTTGCGGCTTAAAATAGGCAGGTGCGAGGTGAGCGTCTGCGGGCTGGACGTCATCCACTGCTGAACCGCCTGGTTGTTCACCCGCGGGTTCGGACGGCCTTTTCTCCTGGTGTCCGTTCTTTGGGCGTCGTTCTGTTGCCGGCGTCCTTGTTGATCCCCCCGGTTCGGGGGACGCTTTGAATAGCCTTGCTTCTTCAAAATAGAATTCCTTTAAAACAATGGTTGGTATTTCAGCCGCCGGGCAAGGCCCGGCAACCCCGGCTGACGGGGTTGATTCAGGAGCCCGTGGTGAGGGCTTCCAGTTGATCGACCAGATCGGAAAAGCGCCCAAGCGCCGTTTCCACCGGTTTGGGCGAGGTCATGTCCACCCCGGCGTCCATGAGAAGCTCGAGCGGGTATTTCAACCCGCCCGATTTCAAAAACCGCAGGTAGTCGCCTAGTTCCCGCTCGCCGCCCGCCACCACCCTTTCGGCCAGCGCGTACGCGGCGGAAAGCCCGGTGGCGTACTTGTACACGTAAAAACTGAAATAAAAGTGCGGGATGCGAAAGCACTCCAGCGAGAGATCCTCGTCGAGCACCACGCCGCCGCCAAAATAACGTTCAAGAAGCCCCTGGTAGGTTTCCCTGAAGGTGTCGACGGTGAGCGGCCTGCCCTCCTCGGCCGCCCGGTAGATCAGGTGTTCGAACTCGGCAAACTGGGTCTGCCGGTACAGGGTGCCGCGAAAATTGTCGATCTCCCTGCACAGCAGGTAGATTTTCGTTTCCCGGTCGATGTCGTCGGCGAGCAGCGAGCGGGTGAGGAGCGCCTCGTTGAACGTCGAGGCCACCTCGGCGACGAATATCGTGTAGCCCGAGTACAGGTAGGGCTGGTTCTTGCGCGAGTAATACGAGTGCATGGAATGCCCCGCCTCGTGCGCGAGCGTGTAAACGCTGTTGATATTGTCATCCAGGTAGTTCATAAGGATGAAGGGGTTCGAATCGTAGCAACCGGAAGAATAAGCCCCGCTGCGTTTCCCCTTGACCTCGTAACGGTCCACCCAGCGGCCGCCGGTGAGGCCGTGCCTGAGCGTCTCTATGTATTCTCCGCCGAGCGGCGAAAGCGCCTGAAGGATGCGCTCCACCGCCTCCGGGTATTCCATGTGCCAGTGAAAATCCTGCACCAGCGGCACCGACATATCGTAGACGTGCAGATCATCGAGGCCAAGCAGCCGCTTCCTCAGGCCATAGTAGCGGTGGAGCGGCGCGAGGTTCGCGTGCACGGCGGCGATGAGGTTGTCGTAAACGCTTTCCGGGATGTTCTCGGAAAACAGCGCCTTTCCCCGCATCGACTTGTGCTTCCTCGAAGTGGCGAAAAAGATATCCTTCTTGACGCTGCTTGCAAGCAGCGACGCGTAGGTATAGCGGTGGTCGCCGTAGGCGGCGTAGAAGCGGTGAAACACGTCGCGCCGGAAATCGCGGTCGTAACTCTGCATCAGGCTTTGAAAGTTGCCGTGCGTGATGTCGACCTTCCGGCCCGCCTTGTC
>QJWD01000281.1 GCA_003235465.1 Nitrospirota bacterium
GATGAGCGCGGCGATGACGCCGGTCAGCACGTCGCCGGAACCGGCGGTGGCCATGCCGGGGTTGCCCGTCGGGTTGATGAAAGCCGTGCCGTCGGCGAGGGCGACCACGCTGGCGGCGCCCTTCAGCACCAGGTGCACGCCGTGGCGTTTGGCGAAAGCGGTGGCGGTGCCGATGCGGTCGGCCTGCACCGCGTCGACCGCGAGGCCCGAGAGCCGCGCCATTTCCTTCGGGTGCGGGGTGAGCACCGCTTCGCTTTGCAGGCCGCCGAGGTCGAAACCGGACTCGGCGATGCCGTTCAGCGCGTCGGCGTCGATGACAAGGGGGCAGGGGGCAAGCGGCAGCAGGCGGCCGAGCAGGGCGACGGTCTCGGGCTCGGTGGAGAGGCCGGGGCCGATGGCGATGGCCGCCTTGCCCGGAATGAGGTCCCTCAGTTGATCGAGCGCCTGAAGGGCGAACGTTCCGCTCGCGGTTTCCTTGAGGGGCACAGTCATCACCTCCAGGGGGTGAAACTCGACGGCGCGCTGCACGCTCTCGGGCAAAGCCAGGGTGACGAGGCCGGCGCCCGAACGCAAGGCCGCAAGCGCGGTGAGGGCCGCCGCGCCGCCCTTGCCGACGCTGCCCGCCACCACCAGCACGTGGCCGAAGGTCCCCTTGTGGGCGTCAGCCGGGCGCGCGGGCAGGGCGATGTCCTGGGCTTCGGGCCGAAAGACGGACACCGGATCATCGGTAACGCACTTTTCCGGCAGGCCAATGTCCACCGTGTGAACCTCGCCCATTTCTCCGGCGGCGGGATGGAGGCAGTGGCTCAGCTTCAGGCAGCCGAGAGCGGCGGTGAGCGTCGCGTGGACGCTGGGCCCAAGCACTTGGCCCGTGTCGGCGTCGAGGCCGGAGGGCAGGTCGACGGCGACGACGAACTTTTCGGCGCTGTTGATGAGGCCGATGGCCTGGGCCTCGAGCCCCCGGGCGGGAGGCTTGAAGCCGGTGCCGAAGATCGCGTCGACGATGACGTCGGCGTGGCGGAGGGCATGCAGGTGGCCAGAAAGGCTGGCCTCGTCCACCTCGCGGAGAGTGACGCCCGCCTTGACGGCGATTTCGGCGTGACGCAACGCATCGGCCTTGAGCGCGGCCGCTTGGCCTAGGAGGAGCACCTCCACCCTGCACCCGGCGGTGAGCAACGCCCGCGCGACCACGAAGCCGTCGCCGCCGTTGTTGCCCCGGCCCGAGACGACGACGATTCTTTTCCCCTCAAGCTCCGGCACCCGGGCCTGGATCAGCTGGAAAACGCCTCGCCCCGCGTTTTCCATGAGCACGGCCCCCGGCACGCCGATCTCTTCGATGGCGCGGCGGTCGATGGCTTGCATCTCGCTGGCGGTGACAATGGGTTTCAATGGCGTTCCTCGCGGCGGATTGGCTGCCGTTCAGTTTAGCGTATTCGCCAGGCGGAGGAAAGGCCCGCGGCGGTTAACGGGGCGGGGTCACCTCTTTTCCGGCTCGGTCTTTTGCAGGGAGAAGCTGATGATGGTGTCGTCGGGCTCGGGGGTGGTGTTGTTCTGCATGAAATCGAAATCGATGCGGCTGTTTTTCTTCAGCAGGATGAGCGGCTGGCGGTTGTCGCTTGCCGCCTGCAGGAAATCCGCATAGTCGAATTCCTTGGTGAGGCGGGTCTTTTGAAATCGCCAGCCCTCGAAATAGCGGATGATCAGTTCCTCATAATGCAGCTTGCCGCCGAAGGCGATCCTGCCGCGCGCCGAGCCGCGCATCTCCTTGCCCGATTCCTTCTCGTGCACCCCGAGCTGGAACACCCGGTCGCGCCCGAAGTGGGAGACGAAGGCGTTACACACCAGGGAATTGTAGGCGTCGTTGCCGGTGGCGGCGAACAGGTAGCCCATCTCCGAGAGATCGAGGTTTTCCTCGGTGGTGTCGGAGAGAATCTCGCCGTAATGCACAGGCAGGCCGATGAGCCTCGCTTCGCGCAGGCTGTGCCAGGAACTGTCCACCAGAAGCACCGGGTAGCCGGAGCTTTTCAGTACGCGCGCGAGTTCGATGGTGAAAGGGTAGGAGCCGATGATGAGCACGCCCTCCTGCGCGTGGCTGGCCAGGCCCAGCCTGCGGGACAGCCACTGGATGCTGAAGCCGTGCAGGACGACGGTGCTGAAAATCACCAGAAACACCAGCGGGCTGAGCAGGTGCGCGTCATCAAAGCCGTGCTTGGCCATCTCCAGCCCAAACAACCCGGCGACGGACGCGGCGACGATGCCGCGCGGAGCGATCCAGCCGACGAACAGCTTTTCTTTCCACGTCATGCCGGAGCCAAGGGTGGAGATCCACACCGCGAGCGGCCTGACCAGGAACAGGATGCACAGGATAAACGCCGCCGCCCGCCAGTTCAGGTTGGTCAGGCTTTGCAGGTTGGTGTCCGCCGTCAGCAGGATGAACACCACCGACACCAGGACCACCGTGATGGTTTCCTTGAACTTGCGCAACTCGTAAATAATGAGCATGCCGATGTTGCCCATGGTCATGCCGAGAACGGTGACCGCGAGCAGGCCGATCTCCTCCTGCATCAGGTTGGCGAAAGCGTAGATGGCGAGCACCGTCGAGAGCACCATCGGCAGCTTGAGGAACTCCGGCACGTGCCCCTTCTCGAACAGGAACTTCAGGATAAAGGCGGCGGCGACGCCGATCAGGATGGCGGCGGCGATGGCCATCGCCAGCTTCATGACGAGCAGCTCGCCGGTGGCGGCGTGCTCGGTGACGATAGCGAACTGGAACACGAGCACGGCGAGCAGCACGCCCAGGGGATCGTTGATGATGCCCTCCCACTTGAGCAGGGAGGCGGTGCGCGGCTGCAGCCGCGTTTGCCGGATGAGCGGCATGATGACCGTCGGCCCGGTGACCACGAGGATGGATGAAAGCAGGAGAGACACCGGGATGGAGAGGCCGGCCGCCACCCGGCAGGCCAGGTAGCCGAAAAACCACGACAGGGGCAGCCCCAGGCCGATCAGCTGGCGAAGCGCCTTGCCCGTCGTCTTCAGTTCGTGGAAGCGGAGGTTCAGGCCGCCTTCGAACAGGATGATCGCTACCGCCAGTTTGACGATGGTTTCGAGCAGGGTGCCGAAATCCCGGCTCGGGCTGATCCAGTCCAGCCCGGGGCCGAGAATGAGGCCGGTGACCGAGAGCAGGACGATCGACGGCAGTTTGAAGCGCCACGACAGCCACTGCGATACGATGCCCAGAATAAAAACGAGAGCGATGGCCGGGAGAAGTAGCATGCGGGTGAAACCCAGGCCCCGGAGCGGGGCGGTTCAGGATGATCGCCTGAAACTAGGCAGGCGCGCGGCAACGGATCGCCGCAGGAGAATCCTTGCACATTAACCGCTCCTTGTAAAATTATTTAAAGACGGCGGCGCGAAATTTTCCGGCGGGCTGTGCGCTCTTAGACGTAGATCGAGTAGGGGTAGTCGCTCGCGGCTCTTAGCTGAAGTTCCTCGCGCGTCGGGGCGAGGCCGTGAATCACGGCGAACAGGCAGGGGTCTTTGAAGCCTTTTTTGCGCTTGTCCTCGGGGGAAAGGCGGTCGTACTCTTCTTCCGGGGTGAGGAACTGGGTGCCGAAGAAATAATTCTTCACGAAACCGTTGAAGTTGATCGTCCGGCCGCCGAGTTCGGGGAGCGCCCTTAACCGTTCTTCGTTGCTGTCGAGATTGTAGTTGAAGGTGTACCGCGCCAGCGCGTCGTGCAGAAAGGCGAAGTGGTAGGCGTTCATGTGGTACCAGGCGCTTTTGTCGTGGTGCCCGTCCTTCACTATGGCGAGCGTCGCGGCGAGGGTGCGGAAGCCGCCGGCGCGGTGCGAGGCGGGAAAGAATTTGCGGCCATCCTGGCCCCAGTATTCCGCCGGCTGCCGCTCGAGGAAGTGCAGGGTTTCTTCCTCTTCCTCGAGAACGCGGGTGAGCAGGTGGGCCGGGTCGAAGGCCTGGTCGAACCCTGGGTCCGGGGAACGGAGAAAATCGCCGGCCACGGGTTCGTTGTCCGCGTACAGGTTGTTTTTGAATATCAGCATCACAGGGGGCGGGGAACGGATTCACCCGCGCTCGTTGCAGGCGCATGTGTTTTAAGCGCCCCGGTGATTCGGTTCAGGGTTATTATAGCCCATCGGCGTCCAGCCCGGGCAACTATTTGCCCGCCGCCGGTTCGCCGGATTCACCGTCGCCTGCCGCCATGCTGGGCGGATTTGCACGAAAAATTTCTCGGTTCCCGGGAGGCCGCCATGCCCTCAGTCCACGATTTTGATTTCAAAACCCTGGCCGGTGAAGCGGTGGCGGGTGAGAGCTACCGTGGCCGGGTGCTCCTGATCGTCAACGTCGCCTCCCGCTGCGGCTTCACGCCGCAATACCAGGCCCTGCAAAAACTGCACGAGCGCTACCAGGCGCGAGGGTTGAGCGTGATCGCGTTTCCCTCGAATGATTTCGGCGACCAGGAGCCGGGGGAGGCGGGCGAGATCGCCGCCTTCTGTGAGCGGCGTTTTGGCGTCGGCTTCGACATGATGGCTAAGGTCCACATCCGAACGGGCGACCAGGAGCCGCTCTACCGCTATCTCGAATCGGCCGGGCTCGAGGCCCTGAGGGCAGGCGGTCTCAAGGCGCGCCTGTTCGAGGCCTTCAAGCGGTTTTATAATTTCGTGCGCGGAAAACCCATGCCGGCCGGCAACCAGGTGAGCTGGAACTTCCACAAATTCCTCGTCGACCGCGCGGGAAAGCCCGTCGCCCACTTCGCCTCGGTGGTGGAGCCGGACGATCCGGCGCTCATCGCCCTCCTGGAACAGGAGCTTGCCAAGCCCTGATGGCTAGCGCGGGTAGGGGTTGCCGGCGAGCACCTTGAGGGCCACCTCCTCCTCGGAGGGGATGAACTTGTTTACCACCCCGAACAGGCAGGGGTCAGTGAACCCGGCCTGCTCCTTGTCATCCCGGCTCATGGCGTTCAGGCGTTCGGGTGCGATGAGAAACGCGGTGTTGTCGAAATACTCCTCGAGAAACGCTTCGAAGGGCAGCGCCTCGCCCTCGAGATCGGGCAGCATCCGCATGCGTTCCTCGCGCGATCCGTAGCTGTAATCCTCCACCAAACCGCTCAGGCTGTCGTAGATGTAGCAGAGATGGTAGGCGTTCATGCCGTACCAGACATCGCGGCGCACCAGGCCCTCGAGCAGGCGCTTGGAGAGGTTGTTCAGGAGGGGCAGGGGCGCGAAGCGGGAGGCGTGCGGAAACAGCGTCTGGTAGCGCACGAGGTCCTCCTCGGTGAGGCGGACGAGCAGCCCGTTCATGATGCCGCGGTCGGCGGAAAGCGCGTGCAGGATGAACGGGTAGGGAGAAAACCCCTGGGCGCAGGCGGCGGGCGGCGCATAAATGTCCTTCTTGAACGCCAGCATGGAAAAATCAGGCGCCGGCCTCGGGCGGCGGAATGGGGCAGGGCTGAGTGCGCCAGATGTCGCGCGCGTAATCGTAGATGGTGCGGTCGCTGGAAAACTTGCCCATGTTCGCCGCGTTGATCACGGATTTTTCCGTCCAGCGCCGGGTCCTTAGAAATTCCTCCTCGATGTCCCGGTGCGCCCGGCAGTAGTCGGCGAAATCGGCGAGGACCATGAAGCGGTCGCCGCCGTCGAGCAGGCTGTCGACGAGGCCATGGAACAGGTCGCGCGCTTCCGGGTTGAAAAAACCCTCGCGCACCATGTCGATGGCCTGCTTGAGCTCGGGGCTGGCGTGGTAGATGTCGCGCGGGCGGTAATGGTCGCGCTGCATCTCAGCCACCTCGTCGGACTTGAGCCCGAAGATGAAGATGTTGTCCTCGCCCACCTCCTCGAGGATCTCGATGTTGGCGCCGTCGAGGGTGCCGAGGGTGAGCGCGCCGTTGAGCGCGAGCTTCATGTTGCCCGTCCCCGAGGCCTCCATGCCGGCGGTGGAGATTTGCTGCGACAGGTCCGCCGCTGGAATGATGCGCTTGGCCATCGACACGGAATAGTTGGGCAGGAACAGCACCTTGAGGCGGCCCTGCATGTCCGGATCGCGCTCGATGACGCGGCCGACGCTGTTGATGAGCTTGATGATGCGCTTCGCCATCGCGTAACCGGGTGCGGCCTTGCCGGCGAACAGGACGGTGCGCGGCAAAGGGTCGCCCGAGGGGTTCTTCTTGATGCGCGCGTAGAGCACGATCACATGCAGGATGTTCAGCAGCTGGCGCTTGTATTCGTGGACGCGCTTAATGTGGACGTCAAACAGCGATTCCGGGTCCAGGGTGACGCCGTGTTCGCGCTTGACGAAATGCGCGAGTTCTTTTTTGTTTTCGAGCTTGATGGCGCGCCAGCGGTCGAGGAACGCGGCGTCGTTTTTGAGCGGGACGAGCTTTTTCAAGCGATACAGGTTTCGCAGCCAGTCGTCGCCGATGGTCTCGTCGATGAATCCGGCGAGCCTGGGGTTGCAGAGTTTCAGCCAGGTGCGCTGCGAGATGCCGTTGGTCTTGTTCTGGATTTTGCTGGGGTACATTTCATCGAAATCGCGAAACAGGCTCTTTCTCAGGATGTGCGTGTGCAGCGCCGCGACGCCGTTGACCGCGTGGCTGCCGACGATGGACAGCTGCGGCATGCGCACGCTCTTGACCGG
>QJWD01000396.1 GCA_003235465.1 Nitrospirota bacterium
GTTCTTCAGGTGCTCCGCGGCGGCGGGCCAGTGCTTGAGGTTCATCTCGGCGTAGCCCAGCGCCTTCTGGTGCCGGGGTTCGTCCGGCTCCAGGGTCAGCAGTTTCCTGTGCACGTCGCAGGCGGCGCCGTACTCGTTCAGCCCCTCGGCCACGCCGGCGAAGTATTCCAGTCGGCGGGCGCGGTTTTCCGCCGCGAGGTTTTCCTTGATGGCCGCCGCCGCGGCCGGGCCGCCGCCGGTGAGGGCGAGCGCCTGGAGGTAGACCTGAAGGACCTCCGGGTGACGGGGAGGAACATCCCCGACCACGGCGATCACCTCGCCGCTCGCGTCCAGGTTCATCAGGTGGCTAAGCCAGCCGGCGCGATCGTCGCCCTTGGTGGCGCGGGCGCGGGCGGCCAGCCAGCCGGTGGCCTCGTCTCCCGGCTTGTCTCCCCAGAGGTAGAGGAGCTGGCCGACGTTCTCGCCGCCGGGCGGTTCGCTGTCCGCCAGTTCCTTGAAGATCCCGATGGCCGCCTGCTTGTCGGATTCGAGGACGAGGAAGGCGATGTCTCGCTTTTCCTTTTTAGACAGGTCGGGTAACTTGGCCCGCGCGGCCCAGAAGCGCGCCACCTCGTCCTTTTGGCCGAGGCGCGCCGCCGCTTCGGTGTAGGCGAACACCCAGTCTCCGCCTTCGCTTTCGGCGAGTTTCAGGAGGCCGGGAAGCGCCTCGGCATCCGCACCCAGGTCGATGAGCGCGTGCGCGATCTCCCTTTGTTCCTCAGCGGCCGCGCCCTCAAGCGATGCGGCAAGCCGGGAAACAAGCCCGCTGTGGTCCGCCGTGGGCGTGCCCTCCCGCCCCAGATTGAGGTACAGCGACGCGAGGTGCAGCATTTCGTCGACGGCGAGGCCGTCCTTCTTCTCAGCGAGAGCCATCCATTCAAGCGCCGGTTTGCGGCGTTTGAGCGCGGCGTACGCGGTGGCGGCTAGCAGGGGCTGCTCGTTTTGCCAGGCGGTATTTTCATGGTCCAAAATTTCCTGGACGGTGTCCAGGCGCCCGGCTTCCATGGCGTTCTCCAGCCGCTCGGCCGGGGTTTCGCCTTCGACCGGCAGAGGCGGGGCCGGTTGCGGCTTGATGATATCCACCACGATCACATCCTGGGTTTTAGCCACCCGAAACTCGGTGGCTTCCGGGGCCTTGAGTTCGACGAAGCGCTCGCCGCTTTGCACGCGGTCCACGCAGCCGGGCAGCCTCGAGGGGAGGGTGTCCACCGCGTCGATGTCGATGGACTGGTCGAACGACACCTGAACGGCCAGGCCCGCGTGCGTGGCCGCGGCGGGCAGCTCCTCGGCGGCGGGCCCCGTCTGCCGGGTCTCGCTCCAGGAGAACACGACGCGGCAACGCGTCTCATCCGCCGAGGTGTCGGCGCGAAAGGGGGCGGCGAAAGCCGGCGGCACCAGCGCTAAGGCGAATAGCAGAAAAGCGGCGGAGCCGGTGACCCAGGGTGAGAATGACATTGGCTTTATCATGACGTTTCCCTTTTAGCGGGTTGCAATAAGGTTTATCGAACTATCCGCCGCTCCGGCGGCGTTTTGACATCCGTTTGCATGGCCTGTTTCGGGCCGTTCAATTCGCAGAGCGCCGCCAACAGCCCGGAACGGAACTGCGGGTCGCCGGCCGATCGCTCGAGCAGCGCCTGGAACTCGACGATGGCTTCTTCCTTGCGTCCCAGGCGCTTCAGGCAATAGGCCCGCGCCACCTGCATGGCGAGCGTCGGCTCCTGTTCGCGGGAGATGGATTCGAGGGCGAGCAGCGAATGTTTCTCGGCTTCGAAGGAATGGCCGAGGAAGAGGTTCGCCTCGGCGTAATAGTAGTTCGTCTGCCAGTCGCCCTCCTCGCGCGCGAGATAGGGGCCGAGCGTGTCCGCCACTTCCCGCCAGTGACCTTCGTGGTAGGCGATGACGCCCAGGTGACGCAGGGGCAGAGCGACGTCAGGTTCGGCGGCGAGCAGCTTGCGGAAAATCGCCCGCGCGGTGTCGAACTGGTCCAGCCCTTCGGCCCAGGCGCCGTAGGTTTGCCAGCGCTCCCCCTTGACGGGGCCGTTCATGCGCTGGTCGAGCGCGCGGGCGAGGCGCGGCCCGTCGCGCAGGGTGGCGAGGGCCTCCAGATAGCGGTGGAACACGTCGCCGTCCTCCGGCGGCCTGTCGCCCACCAGGCGAACCACTTCGTTCGCCGCGCCCGCCTGGTTCAGGTGGTGCATCCACCCGGCCTTCGCGGTACCCGTGCTCTGGCGCGCGCGGTCGACAAGCCAGGCGAGGTTGTTCGGCCGAAGCGGCCTGGGCCACAGGGACACCAGCGTCAGAACGTCTTCGCTTTCCGGCCCGGCGGTTTCGGTGAGCGCGCGCAAAATTCTCTCCGCATCGTCCAGCGCCTGTTCATCGATCAGGCGCCTGGCGGTGGCGCGCCGGGTGGCGAGGGGCGTGCTGCTCTTGAGTGCCTGGTATATCTCGCGCCGCCTTTCGCCCTTTTCGCCGCCCTGTCCGTTCAGGGTCTCTTCGTAAAGCGCGGCCCAGCGGCCGCCGCGTTCAAGAGCCGGCTTCTCCAGGCGGCTGAGCAAAGGGTCGGTGACGCCCAGTTGGGCAAGCGCACCATAGATGTCGAGCCGGGTGGAATCGGCGAGGCCGTCGCGGTCGAGCAGGGCGAGAAGCGCGCGCACCACGGCCTGCCTGCCGGGCAGGCCCTTTTGCGTCTTCGAGCCCGGGTCGGCGTGCCAGCGGGCGAGGTCGAGCGTTGTTTTCAGATCGTCCCGCCAGTTGATCGCGACCTTTCCTGGGGTGGCGCTTTCCTTGCCGCCCAGTCGGCGCTTCAGGTGCCCGGCCAGCACCGGCCTGGATGCCAGGGCCTGTTCACCGTATTGAGTGAGAAGCGGCGCCATCAGTTCGGGCTGGCCTTCCTTTAGGGCGGTTTCGGCGATGGAGGCGAGGGTGACGTTGCCGAGGTTTTTAGGCGCCGCCTCCGCCGCCAGGCGGCGGGCGAAGTCGTCCTGCCCCGACCGCAGGGAGCGGTTCATCAGCGCCGCGAATTCATCGCTGGTGATGGCATCTTTCTCGCCCAGCTCGCGCACCTGGGCGACGGCGCTGTCGAGCTTTCCGTCGGCCAGTTCGAGTTCGGCCTTAAGAAGCATTATGTCCCCGTTCCTGGCGACTTTTTCCTCGAAGGGTTTAAGGACGGCGAGCGCGTCTTGCGGGTGCCCGGCGCTCTTGAACAGGCGCAGCATGCGTTCGAGGGAGCCTGCCTCGTAATTGCTTTTCAGCCAGTTGACGGCGGTGATCCGGGCTTCATCCGCTTTGCCGAGGTCGAGCATCAGGCTCGCGCGCATCTCCTCGACATCCATGGATAGCATGCGGCCGCTCGGCAGGGAGAGAATTTCCAGCGCGCGCGCCTTCCGGTCCGCCCGGGCGTGGTGAAACGCCACCTGCATGATGTCTTCGCTTTCCGCCGCGCGGTCTTCGATCAGCACTTCCAGGGCGGCGATCAGTTTGTCGTCCGGCCCGTGCAGGCGGTAGAGGGCGATCAGGTCTTTTAGACGCCCCGCGCTCGGGGACAGGGCCTGAAGGGTTTCCATGACGCGGATCTGATCGGCAGGGCGCATCGCATCGCCGTACAGCCGGGCCAGCATGTCGAGGGCGGAGGCGTTCTTGGGGTTCTGCGCGGTGAAGCGTTCGAGCAGCGCTACCGCTTCGTCGATCTGGCCGAAATGGGTGTAGAGATCCACCAGCGGCATGACCGAGGAAACCGAGAGGTCGCCCTTCGCCACCTGGTTTTCGAATTCCATGCGCGCCTGTTCGTAGCGCTGGCCCTTGAGGTACATCACCCTGAGTTCCTGCTCGCGCGGCAGGAGCGTCACGCTGATCGCAAGCGCGATGGTAATCACCAGCGCGAATACACAGTAATGTTTCATGGCGCCACCTCACGGAGCGTCACGCTGATCGCAGGCGCGGGAGTGTTCTCCGGCATGCTCACACAAAAATATTTCATAGCACCTCCTCCATGGCCCTGAAGGTGATGCGGACGGCGTTCAGCGCCGGCACGTTCACGCTGAAATCGAGCAGGCCATCGGCTCCGGCTTTCGTGGTGATGGAGGTTTTGGTGTCCTCATCGCTTTCGATGACCACCCGGTAGAGGCCGGGGCGGTTCACCCGCCAGCGCATGGTTCCCGGCCCATAGCCCTGGGCGGTGAACGCCGCCTCGCCGTTGTCGGAATAGGCGAAGCCCTCCACCCGCCAGCGGCTGTCGACCAGGTAGGGCGCTTTCTCCGCTGGCAGCGGCTCGCCCGCCGCGTGGCCCTTGATCGCGACGATGGGCCGGGCGACGGCGGCGTCGAGGGCGACGTACAGGCTGCCCTGGTGATGGCGCTGGCCGATCACCCCCTGGGAGCGGGCGAAATCGACGGCTTTCGCCTCGGCGTCATCGAAGCGCAGCGTGCCGAGCGCGCCGTGGCCGCTGACCTGCCAGCGGCTCGCATCCAGCCTGACCAGTTCTGTGGAGTAGAAGCCACGGGCGATGGCGGCGTAGCGGCTCGCCGTCACCGGGGCGATTTCCGAGGCGCGGGCCTGGTTCAGGTTGCCGATGAGGGCGCGCAGGCTGGCTTCCTTCTGGCCCGAGTACATGTGGTAATAGATGTTCATGGGCTTCAGCCGGCGCGGGTGCTCGGTGTTGTCGAACGTCTGCCTTAAGTGGCTGAAGCCAAAGAAGCGGTCCTGCCAGAGGCGGGTGTAGTTGTTTTCGTTGCTGGCCGAGGCGTAGACCTGCACCTGGTCCTCGATGGCGACGCCGATGGGCGACACCCAGCCGATGGACGGGTGCTCGCTGTCGAAGCGGGTGTCGCCGCCGTTCAGGTTGCCGAGGCCCGCCTCCGCCGCCTGCTTGAGGGCGTCCGCGCCCACCCAGGTGTCGCCGGACCACTGAATCAGGCTGACCGGCTTGCCCCTAGGAAGCAGCGTTTCGATCTGGCGGACGGAGCCCGCGATTTCGCGTTCCAGGTCAAAGGGGAAATCGCCGTGGGCGCGCGGCGCGTCGTACTCGTCCTTGAGGGGCGACGGCGCGTCCTTGCCGCCGCTTTTGCCTTGCGGGTAGCGGCTTCGCCAGCGGTTGCTTTCGGGCCTCTTGCTCCAGTAGGCGCGCCATTCCTCTTCCGGCTTGTAATCCTGGCTGAAGTAATGCCAGTCGAAGGGGTGGCTGTAGGTGTGGCTCGCGGCCTCGACATGGTCGAGGGCGAAGATCTCCCGCGCGATGGCGCGGGCTTCATCGGTGCCCTGCCACTCGGGGTCGAGATCGCCGGCGATGGCGGAGACGGTGACGGGAAGGTCGCCGTAGGGCCGAATCGCCTCGTCGAGAACCACCCGCGAGGCCAGTTCGCCCGGGTATTTTTCGATTTCCGTCGGGTTCAGCCAGCCGTCGCCGTCGATGTGGCTGTAGTAGATGCGGCGTCCGGAGAGCGTCGTGGTGTCGGGTTTCGGCAGCTCGTCGGTGGCGTAGGCCAGGCGGAAGAATTCGAACGGGTTCACGAGCCACGCCACCCGCTGTTCGCCGATTTCAGCCACCATGCCCACCTGGGCGTATCCGCCCCTTGGGCCGGTGACAACAAGCTCGCTCTGATGCTCGCCGCCCTTGCCCCACCTGCCGGCGAGATGCGTGACCACGGCGGGGTTTTCCTTCGCGACGGTAAGAAACGGCGGCAGGACAGCTTGCCGGGCCTTTTCGAAGCCCCACACGGCGGCGTTCCTGTTCACCAGCGTCACGTCGTAGGTCGGCGTTTTCCAGCGTCCATCGGTGGCGAGCCCGAGAAGGGCGAGGTAGCGCTGGGTGAGCGGCGTGGGCGTGTCATCGCCGCGCCCGTTCCGGTGAATGCCGAGATCGCCCAGGACGACCCATCGCACGCCTTGGGCGACGGCTTCCTCGGCCCACTGGACCAGGGCTTCGGGGTCCGGGTTCTGGTCGTCCTCGAACCAGCTGAGCACGCCGCGCACATCGGCAAGCGCCGCCTGGGCGGGCAGGGGCTGGTGGATGGCCTGGTATCGCACCTTGAGGCCGAGGTGGTTGAGCGGCATCTCCGCCAGCCGGTGGATGCGCGTGCCGCGCACGTCCGGGTATTTTTCGCCGTCGTACAGGGCGAGGACGGTGCGCTTGAGCGGAACCGGTTCCCCGGCCATCGCGGCGCCTGCGGCAAGCGCGGGAAAGCACGCGACGAAGATGAAAAGGGCCAGGTGCGTGGTCGTTGCGCACAGGTGCCGGAATGGGAACGGTTTAAATTTCCTTTGGGTCATGTCGCTTGTCTGTCCGAGTGATGATCGCGCGGCCCGGAATGAGCCGATCTATAAGGGATTGCAAGCGCAATACCACAATCGGCCGGAAGGCGTTTTTTATTTGCGCTTAAAAAGGGCGGTTTTTCAGGGGTTTTTACGGCGCCCGAAAAACGGGTGGCTTGGGAAGGGTGGGGGCGAGGGCGAAAAGAGCCTTTTTTTATAAATGCCTGTATGAATTTTTAAACTGCGGCCAGGGTCTGGAAGGGGAACCGCCGGGGGATTTTAACAGGGAATCAGCGGCTGGGTAAGGCCCGATTTGTGGACAGGATCGCCGGAAAGGGGCCGAGGC